>DASUIK010000001.1:0-5872 GCA_036279795.1 Burkholderiaceae bacterium
ACGCCGTGGGTGCTGCGAACAATCTTGTCGTGTGCCCAGCGGTTGCGGTAGGCGTCTTCCCAGGTCCGGTCCTCGGCGCTGGTCTGCCCGTGACCGCCCGCGAACGTTTCTTTGGGCAGGTTGAAGTGGGTCAATCGGTCCAGAAAGTGGCTCATGGGGTGCTCCGGTTGGGTTGAGTTGTTGGGGTCATTTGTTGTTGCTTCGGTTGCCGGGCTTTTGCGTGCGTGCTGGTGTGGAGGCCGAGGGCAGCGGGGTGAACGGTTCCGTTCGTGTCCCCCGCCGGCTGCGCCGGCTCCTCCTTGACCTCACTGCACCATTCACACCACTGCCCTCGGCTGCACGCACATCGGCGCGCGATGACTTCAGACCTTGGCGCGCTCACCACGTTGGCAGACGCAGGGCGGTGTGGCGCTCCGATCCGGTAGGTAAAGGAGGAGCCCGAAGGGCGGGGGACACGGACGGAGCGGAGCGCCACACCGCCCTGCGTCCGGTACAAAAAGCGGCACATAACGGGCTTCATGGGTTCTTGATCTCCGCACCCGAACGCAGGTAGAACCACCAGTTCAACACCAGGCACACCGCGTAAAAGACAGCGAAGCCGTACATGGCCACCTGCGGCGTACCGGCCTTGATCTGCGCACCGATCACCACGGGCGCGACAAAGGCGCCGTAGGCCGCGATGGCCGAGGTCCAGCCCAGCACGGGACCGGCCTGCTGGCGGTCAAAGATGACGCCGATGGTGCGGAAGGTGGAGCCGTTGCCGATGCCGCTGGCAAAAAACAGCAGCAGGAACAGGCCGAGGAACATGGGGAAATAGGTCTCGGGCGTGGCCGAGCCGTAGGCCTGCATCATCACGTAGCCCACCGCCACCGAACCCACCACCATCACGGCCGAAATGACCTGGGTGACGATGGAGCCGCCCAGCTTGTCGGAAATCCAGCCGCCAATGGGACGCACCGCCGCGCCAATGAAAGGGCCCATCCACGCGTAGGTCAAGGCCGAGGGCGCGTTGGGGTTCTTCAGCGTGTGCTGCATCACACCGTTGGCGTCGGGCACGTGGCTGATGCCGAAGATGACCGTGATGGCCAGGGGCAGCGCCATCGAGAAGCCGATGAAGGAGCCGAAGGTGACGATGTAGAGCGCCGTCATCGACCACGTGTGTTTGTTGCGGAAGATCGCGAACTGCTTGGCGATGTTGTCCTTCATGGTGCCGAAGGCGGTGAGCTTCATCACCATCAGGGTGCTGACGATGATCAGCGGCATGGCCAGCCACATGTTGAGCAGGCCCAGGCCGGTGGGCGCCGGCAGGTACAGGTACAGACCCACACCGGCCGGCACAAACGACAGTGTGTAGAGCCAGGTGATCTTGATGAAGGCGGCGATGGTGCTGCCCATGCTGCTGTCCACACCCGGCGTGACCGTCTTGAGGTTGTTCATGCCGAACCAGCACAAGATGGACAGCGGCACCAGCGACAGCAACCACGCAAAGCCCGCGTTCTGAATCCAGGTGGGCGTGCCAGCGACGATCTTGCCGAAGATCCAGCCGCTGTCCTTCACCAGCGTCATCGACTCACCACCGAAGGCACCCAGCAGGGGCATGGTCATCACCAGCGGAATGACGATCTGCATGGTGGTGACGCCGAAGTTGCCCAGGCCCGCATTCAGGCCCAGCGCCGTGCCCTGCAGCCGCTTGGGGAAGAAGGTGCTGATGTTGGACATGCTGGAGGCGAAGTTGCCGCCGCCCACGCCCGACCACAGCGCCATGAGCTGGAAGGCCCATAAAGGCCACTCGGGATGCTGCAGCACAATGCCCGTGCCCACGGCGGGGGCCAGCAACATGGCGGTGGTGAGGAAGATGGTGTTGCGCCCGCCTGAGAGGCGGATGAGGAAGGACGCCGGGATGCGCATGGTGGCACCGGCCAGGCCCGCGATGGCGGTGAGCGAGAACAGCTCGGCCTGGGTGAAGGGGAAACCCAGGTTGAGCATCTGCACGGTGATGATGCCCCACATGCCCCAGATGGCGAAGCCACAGAGCAGCGCGGGCACCGAGAGCCAGAGGTTGCGGTAGGCGATTTTCTTGCCTGTGATTTCCCAAAAGGTCTCGTCCTCGGGGCGCCACTCCTCAAGGGTGGCGCCGGTGCGGGTGGGGATGGGGGTGTTCATGGTGTGTTGCGCTGAAGCGGCTCAGTTCTGAAGGGAAAACGGCTTGGCGTCGGGGCCCATCACCGGGGCCTTGCGCACTTCGGTCCAGTACATCCAGATCAGCGAGACCCAGACCACGCCGTACATGAGCATGAAAGCGCTGGAGCGGATGCCGGTCAGGTCGACCAGTGCGCCAAAGAGGATGGGCAGGATGAAGCCGCCCATGCCACCGGCCAGGCCCACAATGCCGCTGATGGTGCCGATGTTGTTGGGGTAGTCGTTGGCGATGTACTTGAAGACGCTGGCTTTGCCAAAGGCCCAAGCCACGCCCAGGATGAACATCAGGCCGGTGAACATGTAGACGTTCAAGCCGATGTGAAAGGTCTGCGGGCCGTTGAGGGTGTTGATGGTGAAGTCGGTCTGCGGGTAGCTCAACAAGAAGAGGCAGATCCAGCTCACCCACATCACCCACCAGGTGACGCTGTGGGCGCCGTACTTGTCGCTCAGCACACCGCCGATGGCGCGCAACACGCCGCCGGGCAACGAGAAGCACGCGGCCAGCAAGGCGGCCACACGGATGTCCAGGCCGTACTCGCCGATGTAGTACTGCACCATCCACAGCGCCAGCGCCACGTAGCCGCCGAACACGATGCTGTAGTACTGGCAGTACTTGAGCACCTTGGGGTCTTTGAGGGCCTTGAGCTGGTCGGTGAACTTGACGTTGCTGGCCACCAGGTGGCTGGGATCGCTGTGGCTGAACAGCCAGAACAGCACCACCGTGCCGGCCATGATGGCGGCATACACCTGCGGCACGGCCGCCCAGCCAAAGGCCACCAGGATGACCGGTGCCACAAACTTGTTGACCGCCGAGCCCGAGTTGCCCGCGCCGTACACCCCCATGGCCATGCCCTGCTGGCTCTTGGGGAACCAGCGCGCCACGTAGGGCGTGCCCACCGAGAAGCTGCCGCCGGCCAGGCCCACAAACAGGCCGATGGTGAGGAAATGCCAGTAGGCGCTGGCGTAGGCCATGAGCCAGATGGCCGGCACGGTGACGGCCATGAGGACCGCCATGACGATGCGGCCACCGTAGCGGTCGGTCCAGATGCCCAGCGGCACACGCACCAGCGAGCCGGTGAGCACAGGCATGGCGGTGAGCAGCCCGAACTGGGTGGCGTTGAGGTCCAGCATCTTCTTGATGGGGATGCCGATGACGCCGAACATCATCCAGACCATGAAGCAGACAGTGAAGGACCAAGTGCTGACGATGAGCACCGACCAGGCCTTGCGTTTGTATTGAATGTCGTTGGTCACAGTGGACTCCTTGAAGCTGCCCACACTGTGCTGGGCGGTGCCGATTCCGGGTATCCCTCTGTCAGTGGATGCGTACAGCGGCAGAGGGATGAGGGCCGGTCTACTCCTTTGGGAGTAGGCCGCGCGCTCAACGCACGCGGTTCTTCAGAAAGGCGTGCAACTCCTTGTCGGAGCGGCGGATGTGCAGCGACAGCCAGTCGCGCAGCACGGTGGACAGCTGCGCCGCCACGGTGATCTGGCCGTCTTCGTAGCGCGCTTGCAGGCGCGTGAGGTTGGCCACAAACGCGGCGTGCCCCTTGCGGTGGCCGTCGAGGTTGGGAAAGTGCGCGGCGGCCATCTGCGCCTCCTCGCGCTGCAGGTGGTCGGCGGTGTAGCGGATCAGCTGCGCCAGGATGTCGCCCACCACCTCGCGCCCCCGCCCATCGTTGGTGGCGGTATGCAGTTCATTCACCAGTTGCACCAGGTGCTGGTGGTCGGCGTCGATGGCACCGCCATCGATCACCATGTCGGGTGCCCATTCGAAATAAGCCATGGCCGTGCTCCGGTGCAGGGGGTCAAGCGGCAGACAGCAGCAGGGGCGTCTGCATGGGCGAATGCCCCGCCCCACCGCGCAGGCGGAACACGCTGACCGCGTCCTGCAACTGCTTGGCCTGGTGCTCCAGCGACTGGGCTGCCGCAGCGGATTCCTCCACCAGCGCCGCGTTCTGCTGCGTCACCTGGTCCATCTGGCCCACGGCCTGGCTGATCTGCTCGATGCCCGAGGTCTGGTCCTGGCTGGCTTCGGTGATCTCGCGCATCAGGTCGGCCACGCGGCGCACGTGCACCACAATTTCGTCCATGGTGCTGCCAGCCTGCTCCACCAGCTTACAGCCTTCGGTCACGTTGCTCACCGAATCGGTGATCAGGCCCTTGATCTCCTTGGCCGCCGTGGCCGAGCGGCCGGCGAGGTTGCGCACCTCGCTGGCCACCACCGCAAAGCCCCGGCCCTGCTCGCCCGCGCGCGCCGCTTCCACGGCGGCGTTGAGCGCCAGGATGTTGGTCTGGAAGGCGATGCCGTCGATCACGCCAATGATGTCGGCGATGCGGCGCGACGACGCGTTGATGGCCTCCATGGTCTGCACCACCTGGCCCACCACCGCGCCGCCCTTGACCGCCACCTCAGACGCCGACTCGGCCAGGCGGTTGGCATGTTGGCCGCTCTCGAAGTTCTGCTTCACCGTGCCCGCAATTTCCTGCATCGAGGCCGAGGTCTGCTCCAGCGCGCTCGCCTGTTCCTCGGTGCGCGACGACAAATCCAAGTTGCCCGCCGCAATCTGGCTGGTGGCCGTGGCCATGCTGTCGGTGCCCAGGCGCACACGGCCCACGATGTGGGTCAGGCTCTCCGTCATATCGCCCAGGGCGGTGAGCAGCTGCCCACACTCGTCGCGGGTGCGGGCCGCCACTTGCAGGTCCAGGTCGCCCGCAGCCACCCGTCTGGCAATCGCCACCGCCTCGCCCATGGGACGGGTGATGCTGCGCGTGACCCAGGCGGCAAACCCCACCGCCAGCACCAGACTCAGGCTCCCCATCAAGACCAACACCAGGCGCGAACGGGCGATGCTGGCCTGCAACTCGGCGCTGCTGTCGGTCACCACACGTTTTTGCAAAGCAGTCAGCTTGTCAATCGGGCCCTGCAAAGCGTCCAGCGCCGGCAGAGTCTCGGCAATCATCAGTCGGGAGGCGCCCTCGCGGTCACCTGCGTCCACCAGCTGGCCCACCTTGCCAAAGGACGTGACGTACTGGCCGCGCGCGGTCTTGAGTTCGGCCAGCAACTGTTTGCCCTCGGGCAGGTACACCAGTTTGTCCAGCGTGACGAGTGCCTCGTCGATGTTCTTCTTGTTGGCAGCGATGCGCTCACGCACTTTGGCCAACTGGGCCGGGTCACTCACGATCAGCAACTCCATGGTCCGCCGGGCGTTGGCCCGCGTGGTGGCGTTGATGGTGTTGGCCGCCTCCGCCTTCACCCAGTCCGATTCGATGATGCGGGTGTTGACCTCGCCCACCTGGCTGAAACGCAAAATGGCCACTGCTATCGCCACCACGGTCAGCACGATCAACAAACCAAAACCCCAGCCCAGACGGACTCCAATGCGCAAATTCTGAAAAGACATGTCAAACCCCTCACGATGTTTGACACTGTGCGCGACTGCCTGTTTTTTGGGCATCCTCCGATCAGCCTGGCGAAGAAGGATGGTGGCTGCGCCCACCTACTCCCAAAGCACTACCCCGGCGCGGGCGCGCCCATCTCGGCCTACCATGGGCCCATGAGCACCCACGCCTTCCCCGGCTTTCACAGCCCCGGCGCCAGCACCGAAGCCCCGCTGGAAATGCTGGCCGCCTGCCACGGCCGCGTGCACAAACAGTGCGAAACCCTGGGCCG
>DASUIK010000002.1:0-5201 GCA_036279795.1 Burkholderiaceae bacterium
TGGGTGCGCAGGCTGGCATCCAAAGCGGTGGTGGGCTCGTCGGCCAGCAGCAGCTTCGGCGCACTGGCCAGGGCCATGGCAATCACGGCCCGCTGGCGCTGACCACCGCTGAGTTGGTGGGCGTAGTTGTCGGCCCGCCGCGCGGGTTCGGGAATGCCGGTGGCGGCCAGCAACTCCACCGCACCCGCCAGCGCCTGCTGCCGCGTGAGGCCTTTCTTGATCTGCAGGATTTCCGCAATCTGGTCGCCCACGGTGTAGACGGGGTTGAGCGCCGTCATGGGCTCCTGGAAGATGATGGCCACGTCGTCGCCCCGCACGCCACGCAGCTCGCGTTCACTCAAGCGCAGCAGATCGCGGCCGCCCAACACCGCACTGCCGCTGATCTCGGCGTTCTGCACCAGGCGCAGCAGCGCCAGGGCCGACACCGTTTTTCCTGAACCCGATTCGCCCACCAACGCCAGCTTTTCGCCCGCGTGCAGGTGGAACCCGATGCCATGTACCACCTCTCGGCCGGCAAACGACACACGCAAATCTTTGACTTTCAACAGGGGCGTGGGGGCCGTCATTTGTCGGCCTTTCGGGGGTCGAGCGCATCGCGCAATGCGTCGCCCATGAAGGTCAGCAACAGCAAGGTCAGCACCAGCACGCCGAAAGTGGACAGCGAAATCCACCAGGCGTCGATGCTGGCCTTGCCCTGGCTCAGCAGCTCGCCCAGGCTGGGCGTGCCGGCCGGCACACCCAGGCCCAGAAAATCCAGAGAAGTAAGCGCCAGAATGGCCGCACTCATGCGGAAGGGCAAAAAGGTCACGACGGGTGTCATGCTGTTGGGCAGGATGTGGCGCCACATGATCTGGCGGTTGCCCACGCCCAGCGCCCGTGCGGCACGCACGTAGTCCATTTGCCGGTTGCGCAGAAACTCCGCGCGCACGTAGTCGGACAGGCCCATCCAGCCAAACAGGCTCAGCAACACCAGCAGCAGCGCGATGCTGGGTGCGAACACGGCGCTGAAAATGATGAGCAGGTACAACTCGGGCATGGAGCCCCAGACCTCGATGAAACGCTGGAAAGCCAGGTCGGTCTTGCCGCCGAAATAACCCTGCACCGCCCCCGCCAGCACGCCCAGCACCACGCCGATGGCAGTGAGTGCCAGCGCAAACAAGACACTGACCCGGAAGCCGTACACCAACTGCGCCAGCAGATCGCGGCCCCGGTCGTCTGTGCCCAGCCAGTTTTCGGTGGTGGGTGGCGACGGGTTGGGCGATGGCGCAAAGTAGTTGATGGTGCGCGGGCCATAGGGGTTGAGCGGGTAGATGGCCCAGTTGTCGCCCCGGCTCAGTTGCTGACGGATGAAGGGGTCGAGGTAATCGGTGGCGGTTTCGAAGTCGCCTCCGAAGGTGGTTTCGGGGTAGTCCTTGAGCAGGGGCGCGTAGAACTGGCCCTCGTACCTCACCAGCAAGGGCTTGTCGTTGGACCACAACTCAGCGCCCAGACTCAGCACCACCAGCACCACAAAGGCCACCAGACTGGTGAAGCCCAGGCGGTTGCGGCGGAACCGCTGCCAGGCGCGGCGCGATGGGCTAATCGAACTTGACACGGGGGTCCACCCAGACATAACAGAGGTCGGAAATCAGCTTTGTGACGAGCCCGATCAAGGTGAAGAAATACAGCGTGCCCAGCACCACGGGGTAGTCGCGTCGGATCACGCTCTCATAGCTGAGCAGGCCCAAGCCGTCCAGCGAGAACAGGGTTTCGATCAGCAGCGAGCCGGTGAAAAAGGCGCCGATGAAGGCAGCCGGGAAACCGGTGACGATGGGAATCAGCGCGTTGCGGAACACGTGTTTCCAGAGCACCTGGCGCTCGCTCAGGCCCTTGGCGCGGGCGGTGAGCACGTATTGCTTGCGGATCTCTTCCAGAAAGGCGTTTTTGGTCAGCATGGTGGTGACAGCAAAACTGCCCAGCACCATGGCCACCACCGGCAGGGTGATGTGCCACAGGTAGTCCACCACACGGGCGCCCCAACTCAACTCGTCCCAATTGCTGGAGGTGAGGCCGCGCAGCGGAAACCATTGCAACTGCCCACCAAAAATCACCAGCAAGGCCACGCCCAGCACAAAGCCCGGGATGGCGTAGCCCACCAACACCAGCAAGGTGGTGACCAGGTCGAAACGAGAACCGGCCCGCACGGCTTTGGCCACACCCAGCGGCACAGCGATACCGTAGCTGATGAAGAAAGTCCACAGGCCCAGGCTGATGGAAACCGGCAACTTTTCGACGATCAGCGTCCACACGTCCTTGTTCTGGAAGAAGCTCCTGCCCAAGTCAAAACGCGCGAACTGGCCCAGCATGTCGATGAAACGCTCGTGCGCCGGCTTGTCGAACCCATACAAAGCCTTGATCTGCTCGATGCGTTTGGGGTCCACGCCCTGCGCGCCACGGTACACACCGCCACCGCCTTCGGCACTGCCCCCTGCGGCGGCGCGCGCCTCAGCGAGGTACTGCTCCACCGGGCCGCCGGGCACGAACTGCACCACCACAAAGGTCAGCAGCAGCACGCCCAGCAGGGTGGGGATCATGAGCAGCAAGCGCTTGAGGATGTACAGCCACATGGTCAACGGCTCCACCAGGTGTCGATGGCCCAGGCTTCACCCTGGAAGTACGGCGGCACCACGTCGGGTCGGGCCAGGCGGCGTTGGTTGTAGGCCATGCGGTGGGTCCCGGCGGTCCACTGTGGAATGAGGTAGTGGCTGTGGGTGATCACGCGCTCCAGCGCCCGGCAGGCAGGCAACAGTTCGGCCTTGGTTTTGGCGCCCACCATGCGGGCAATCAGGTCGTCCACGGCGGGGCTGCTCACGCCCGCGTAGTTGCCCGAGTCGGGTGTCTTGGCGGCCTCGCTGCCGAACATGTCGGCGTACTCCTGTCCGGGGTTGTGGGTACCCTGGAAAGCGATGCTCATGAGGTCGAAGTCAAAGGTCTGAATGCGCTGCTGGAACAGCGCAAAGTCCACCGCGCGGTAGCGCAGGGTGATGCCCAGTTTTTCGAGATTGCGTATCCAGGGCGTGACGACGCGGGCGCCGGCCTCGTTGCTGTCCAGGTACTCCAGCTCCATGGCCTGGCCCTGCGCGTTCTTGAGCACCCCACCCTGAACCGTCCACCCGGCTTCGGCCAGCAAGGCCTTGGCGCGGCGCAGATTGGCACGCAGGGACGAATCGCCATCGGTGCGCGGTGGCACCACCATGGGCCCGAACACTCCGGGTGGCACCTGCTTTCGCCACGGTTCCAGCAAGGCCAGCTCGTCGGCACCGGGCACGCCCGACGCCGCACATGCGGTGTTGCCGAACAAGCCGTTGACGCGCTGGTAGGCGTTGTAGAACAGCTGCCGGTTCATCCATTCGTAGTCCATGGCCAAGCCCAGGGCCTCGCGCACGCGCGCATCCTGCAGCAGCGGGCGGCGGGTGTTGAGCACATAGCTCTGGAATCCCGAAGGCAGCTGGTGCTTGAACTCGCCTTTGACCAGCTCGCCACTGTCAAAGCGCCGGCCGTTGACGCGGCGTGCCCAGTCACCGGCCGAGAAAAAACGCATCAGATCGAATTCGCTGGCCTTCAGCGCTTCGAGCCGCGCGGTGTTGTCCTTGTAGATCTTGACGGTGATGCGGTCGAAGTTGGCGCTGCCGCGCCGCACGTTCAGGTCGCGCGCCCAGTGCTGCGGGTCGCGAACATAGGTGATGTCCTTGCCAAAGCGCACCGGCCCGATGGTGTAGGGGCCGCTGCCGATGGGCACGTCGGTCACCACTTGGTCGAAGGGCTTGCCCCCACCCCAGTCGCGGCTGAACACAGGCAACCCACCCACCGTGAGCGGCAACTCCCGATTGGGCTTTTTGAAGCGGTAGCGCACGGTGCGGTCGTCCAGCACGTCGAGCCCAGCCACGTCGGCCAGCAAGGTCTTGTAGGCGGGCGATGCGTGCGGTCCGATCAGCATGTCATAGCTGTGTTTCACGTCATGCGCCAGCACCGGTTTGCCATTGTGGAAGCGCGCTTGTGGCCGCAGCTTGAAGGTGGCACTCAGACCATCGGGAGCCACTGCCACATCTTCGGCCAGCAGGCCATAGCCGCTGGCGGTTTCATCCAGTGCGCCGATCAGCAGCGACTCGAACATCAACCCCGACAGGTAGGCAGGCGCACTGCCCTTGATGGTGAACGGGTTGTATTTGTCGAAGGTGGAAGTGCGCAGGTTGCTGACCAGACGGATTTCGCCGCCCTTGGGCGCCTGCGGGTTCACGTAGTCGAAGTGGCTGAAGCCGGGGCCGTACTTCAAATCGCCCCACAACGCGTAGCCGTGGGCAGCCCACACGGGCGAAGCCAAGGCCAGCAAGCAGGAGAGCAACAAACGACGCATGAGACAATTCTGCAGGATATTTTTCTGGAGACTGATCCATGGGTTTTCTCACCGGCAAGAAGCTGCTGATCACCGGCGTGTTGTCCAACCGCTCCATCGCCTACGGCATCGCGCGGGCCTGCCACGAACAAGGTGCCGAGCTGGCTTTCAGCTACGTGGGTGAGCGTTTCAAGGACCGCATCACCGAGTTTGCTGCCGACTTCAATTCCACGCTCGTCTTTGACTGCGACGTGGGAGATGACGCTCAGATCGA
This sequence comes from Burkholderiaceae bacterium, assembly GCA_036279795.1. Classification (GTDB taxonomy): domain Bacteria; phylum Pseudomonadota; class Gammaproteobacteria; order Burkholderiales; family Burkholderiaceae_C; genus Hydrogenophaga. The sequence continues at coordinate 4,647 of DASUIK010000002.1, forward strand.
AAAATTGTTCCGCGACCTCTCGGCCCATTGGCCCAGCTTCGATGGTTTTGTGCACAGCATCGGCTACGCACCGCGTGAGGCGATTGCCGGCGACTTCCTCGATGGCCTGTCGCGTGAAGGCTTCAAGATTGCGCACGACATCAGCGCCTACAGCTTCCCGGCCATGGCCAAGGCTGCACTGCCCTACCTCAATCCGAAATCGGCCCTGCTGACGCTGACCTACCTGGGCGCCATCCGCGTGGTGCCCAACTACAACACCATGGGCCTGGCCAAGGCCAGCCTGGAAGCCAGCGTGCGCTACCTGGCCGACTCGCTGGGCCCCAAGGACATCCGCGTCAACGGCATCAGCGCCGGCCCCATCAAAACCCTGGCCGCCAGCGGTATCAAGGGTTTTGGCAAGATCCTCAGCGTGGTCGCCGACACCTCGCCCATCCGCCGCAACGTGACCATTGAAGATGTGGGCAACGTGGCCGCCTTTCTGTTGAGCGACCTCGCCGGCGGCGTGAGTGCCGAAATCACCTACGTCGATGGTGGCTTCAGCAATGTGGTGGGCGG
>DASUIK010000003.1:0-15100 GCA_036279795.1 Burkholderiaceae bacterium
GGCACCCAGTTGGTGGCACAAGCCGGCCAGACGATGGACGAGATCGTCAGCTCGGTCAAACGCGTGAGCGACATCATTGCCGAAATCCACAGCGCATCAGCCGAACAGAGTCAGGGCATCGCCGAGGTGAATCAGGCGGTGTCGCAGCTGGACCAGATGACGCAGCAGAACTCCGCCCTCGTGGAGGAGAGCGCGGCGGCTGCCGACAGCATGCGCGAACAGGCGCAGCGCCTGGCGCAGGTGGTGTCGGTGTTCCGCTTGGGCAACGAGTCGGTGGCGGCCCCGTTCAACCCGCCCGAACCGCCGCGCCGGCCCGCCCCTGTGGCAGCCCGCAAGCCCGCGCCGATGGCCTTGACGCAGCCCCGTCCCACGTCACGCGCAGCGGTGGCTGCGCCCAAGGCGGCCGCGCCGCGTGCGCTGACGTCCGCGCCGGCTGGGCGCTCCGCGGCCGGTGGCGATGAGAAGGACTGGGAAACCTTTTGAGGCACGGGCCATCCGGCTCAATCCCGTCCAAAACAGTCAATCATTGTCGGACTATCTCTGGTTTGAGCGTGAAAATGACAAAAAACGCAAAAAGCAGGGAGAGCTGACAGCCCGTTCAGGCGACGGCTGCCATGGGTTTGTGTCGAGCATGAGCACAAACCGGTTTTCTTCCTGCCCGCAACGAGTCGACCGGTGAAGGCCGGTTTGGTGGCCATGGGGCCTGGGCAAGGGAGGAACAACAATGAATCGAATTTCCATCGGGGGCTTGACGGCCCGCATGTACCTGGTCGCGGGGGGCTTGTGCCTGGCACTGTCCGGGCTGGGGCTGTTTGCCTACGTCAGCCTCAACGACGTCGCGCGCGAGGCCACTTTCACCGAGACCGTGCGTGTGCCGCAACTGGAAGCGGCGTCGTCCATGGAGCTCAACGTCACCCGGGTGTCGTTGCAACTGCGGCACGCCATGCTGGCCCGCAGCGCCGCAGAGCGCCAGGCATCCCTTAACGACATCGCTGCCAAACGCAAGACGCTGGATGCTTTGCTCGCTCAGATGGAAGCGGGCCTGTCGGGTGATGAGGACCGAGCCCGTTTTGCACCGCTGCCAGCCCTATACCAGACCTTCTGGCGCCATGGCGAGGCCAACATTCAGCTCATCGTCGCGGGGCGCCGGGAGGAGGCCTTTGATCTGCTGGTGGAAAAAACCATTCCTGCACGCAATGCTGTGTTGGCGGTGCTCGATGCCAGCAAGGCGGCGCACCAGGAAGGCCTGGCCACCGACACGCGCCTGCTGGTGCAGCAGGCCCACCGCACCTTGCAATTGCTGCTGGGCATGGCGGTGGTGATTGCGCTGGTCTTGCTGGTCTTTTTTGCCCACATCGGGCGCCGCTTGCGCCACCGTGTGGACCAGACCCGCGCTGTGGCGCAGCGTGTGCGCGACGGTGACCTGAGCACCGAGGTCACGGATGGTGCCAGCGACGAGTTCAGCCCCTTGCTGGCGGCCATGCGCGACATGCAGCAGGCCCTGGCAGGCATCGTTTCCAGCGTGCGCGTGAACGCCGAGAGTGTGGCCAGCACCAGCTCGCAAATCGCCCAGGGCAACAGCGATCTGGCGCAGCGCACCGAAGAACAGGCCGGCGCCCTGAGCCACACCGCCTCCACCATGCAGCAATTGGGCGCGAACGTGCAACAGAACGTGGGCAACGCGCGGCAGGCCAACCGCCTGGCCCAAGGGGCGAGCGAGGTGGCGGTGCGTGGTGGCGAGGTGGTCACACAGGTCGTGTCCACCATGCAAGGCATCAACGACAGCTCGCGGCGTATTGCCGACATCATCGGTGTCATCGACGGCATCGCCTTCCAGACCAACATTCTCGCGCTCAACGCTGCGGTAGAGGCCGCCCGTGCGGGCGAGCAGGGCAGGGGCTTTGCGGTGGTGGCCGGCGAGGTGCGCAACCTGGCGCAGCGCAGCGCGGCGGCGGCCAAGGAAATCAAACAGCTGATCGACGACAGCGTGCAGCGTGTGAGCGAAGGCAGCGGGCTGGTGAACCGGGCCGGCCAGACCATGCAGGAGATCGTTGACAGCATTTCCCATGTCAATCACATCGTGGGTCAGATCACCAGCGCAAGCGAGGAGCAGAGCGCCGGTGTCATGCAGGTGGGGGATTCGGTGGGGCACATGGACCAGGCCACGCAGCAGAACGCGGCCTTGGTGGAGGAGTCTGCCGCCGTGGCCGAAGCCCTGCGCCGCCAAGCGGCCGATCTGCTGCAGGCGGTGTCGGTGTTCAGGTTGTCGGGCCTGCGGGCCTGACCGCTCTGGCTTTCAACCGCTCAGCAGGCGCTGCACCAGGTCGGTGATGCCGCTGGCCTGGTACTTGCGCATCAGCCGCGCGCGGTAGATCTCCACCGTGCGGTGGCTGATGGCCAGGGTTTTGCCAATTTCCTTGGCGGTCAGGCCCTGCATCACGAGTGCGGCCACCTCGCGCTCGCGGGCGGTGAGGTCGGCCTTTACCGTGCGGCGCGCACTCAGGTCTTCAAAGCTCCAGATGCCGGCCGCGTGGGGGTCGTTCCTGTCCAGCGAACGCCCGGTCACATGGCACCAGAATGTCTCGCCCTTTTGAGCTCCGTCCACGCGTTTCATCAAGCGGTCATCGGCATAGTGACCGCGCGTGTTCATGATGGGTGCGATGCGCTCGCCGGTGCGCTGGTACTCGTCGGCGCTGGGGTAGAGGATTTGAAAGCTCTGACCCACCAGCTGTTCGCGACTGGCGCCGAACATGTCGCACACAGCGCGGTTGCAGTCCACCATGGTGCGGTGGCGCGAGAGCACCAAGCCCACCGGCGCCAGGTCAAAGGCCAGGCGGTAGTCGATGGCGGCGGGTGCGGGGGGCGGGTTGGACATTACGAAATACTACGTATCTGAATACGTAGTATCGTAGCGTTTCTCGTAGACCCCTTCTTTTTCAGACTGGAGACCGGTGGCATGAACAAGATTTACCCCAGCGCTGCCGAGGCGCTCAAAGGCGTGGTGGCCGATGGCCAACTGCTGGCCGTGGGCGGCTTTGGCCTGTGTGGCATTCCCGAGGCGCTGATCGACGCGCTGCGCGACAGCGGTGTGCAGAACCTGACCGCCATTTCCAACAACGCCGGCGTTGACGACTTTGGCCTGGGCAAGCTGCTGCAGACACGCCAGATCAAGAAGATGATCAGCAGCTACGTGGGCGAGAACAAGGAGTTCGAGCGCCAGTACCTCTCGGGCGAGCTGGAGCTGGAATTCACGCCACAAGGCACGCTGGCCGAGAAGCTGCGCGCCGGTGGCGCCGGCATCCCCGCCTTTTTCACCAAAACCGGTGTGGGCACCCTGGTGGCCGAAGGCAAGGAGCTGCGCGAGTTCGACGGCGAAACCTACGTGATGGAGCGCTCGCTGGTGCCCGACGTCTCGCTGATCAAGGCCGATGTGGCCGACCGCAGCGGCAACCTGCGGTTCAACATGACGGCGCGTAACTTCAACCCCGCCGCCGCCACCGCCGGCAAGATCTGCATCGTCGAGGTCGAGCGCATCGTCGCCACCGGCGAGCTGGCGCCCGACGACATCCACCTGCCGGGCATTTACGTGCACCGCATCGTGCTCAACGCCACGCCCGAAAAGCGCATCGAAAAGCGCACCACCCGCGACCGCAAAGTTTGAGGAGACCGACATGCCCTGGACCCAAGACCAAATGGCCGCGCGCGCGGCATCTGAACTGCAAGACGGCTTTTACGTCAACCTTGGCATCGGCATCCCGACGCTGGTGGCCAACCACGTGCCCGACCACATCGAGGTCTGGCTGCAAAGCGAAAACGGCATGCTGGGCATCGGCCCCTTCCCGTACGAAGACGAGGTCGATGCCGACCTGATCAACGCCGGCAAGCAGACCGTGACCACCATCAAGGGCTCGTCCATCTTCGGCTCCGATCAGTCCTTCGCCATGATCCGTGGCGGCAAGATCAACCTGTCCATCCTGGGCGCCATGCAGGTCAACGCCCGCGGCGACCTGGCCAACTGGATGATCCCCGGCAAGATGATCAAGGGCATGGGCGGCGCCATGGACCTGGTGGCCGGCGTCAAGCGCGTAATCGTGCTGATGGAACACGTGGCCAAAAAGAAGGACGGCACCGAAGACCTCAAGATCCTGCCCGAGTGCACCTTGCCGCTGACCGGCGTGGGCGTGGTGGACCGCATCATCACCGACCTGGGCGTGATGGACGTGACGCCCGAAGGCCTCAAGCTGGTGGAGCTGGCGGATGGCGTCACGCGCGAGTTCATCCAGAGCAAGACGGGCGTTCCCCTGATCTGAACCCCCTAGAGTAAACATTGCGTACCCGGTTGCCTGCGCCGGGTACGCGAATTGCTCAGTGCCTGCACCCCAGGCCACCAAGAGCACATTTCCATGCAGGCACCCATCGCCGCCTACCTCCAGGCGCTGCACGCACAATTGGCCGGCGCCAACGCTGGGGAACTGGCCAGCTACATCCCCGAACTCACCAAGGCCAACCCCGATTGGCTGGGCATCAGCATCGTCACCATGGACGGCGTGGCCTACAGCGTGGGGGATGCCGAGCAGTTGTTCACCATCCAGTCCATCTCCAAGCCCTTCGTGTACGGCATGGCCCTGGCAGACCGGGGACAGCAGGCCATGTCCGACAAGGTGGGCGTGGAGCCCAGCGGCGACGCCTTCAACTCCATCAGCCTGCATCCCCAGACTGGTGCGCCGCTCAACGCCATGATCAATGCTGGTGCGATCGCCACCACCAGCCTGGTGGCCGGGCGCACCACCGAGGCGCAGTGGCAGCGCATCGAGTCGTCCATCGCCACCTTCGTGGGGCACCCGGTCACGGTGGACGAGTCGGTTTACCAGTCCGAGAGCAGCACCGGCCACCGCAACCGGGCCATCGCCTGGATGCTCAAGAACTTCGGCATCATCGAAGGCGAGCCCATGGCCTCGCTGGAGAACTACTTCCGGCAATGCGCCATCGAGGTGAGCTGCCGCGACCTGGCTTACATGGCCGCAACGCTCGCCAATGGCGGGGTCAACCCGTTGACCGGGCAGCGCGCCTTGCCCGCGGAACACGTGGGCCAGGTGCTCAGCGTCATGGCCACCTGCGGCATGTACGACTTTGCTGGCAGCTGGCTCTACGAGGTGGGCATGCCGGCCAAGAGTGGTGTGGGCGGTGGCGTCATCGCCGTCATCCCCGGGCGTTTTGGCATCGCCATCTTTTCGCCCCGGCTCGACGCCAAGGGCAACAGCGTGCGGGGCATCGAGGCCTGCCGCCGCATATCGCGCGATTTTGGCCTGCACATGTTCCAGCAGGTGCGAGACCCGCGCCAGGCGCTGGGGCGCGTGTACACCGGGGCCGACGCGGCTTCGCGCCGCAAACCGGCGGGGCCGGCCCGGGCGCACCTGCAGGCACACGCGCACCGCATCAAATACCTCTCGCTGCACGGCATGCTGGCGGTGGATGGGGTGGAGTACATCGTGCGCCGCATGCTGGGCATGGCTGCAGACACCGACTGCTTCATTCTCGACATGAACCAGGTCACCGGCGTGGCCGACAGCGCCGCCTTGATGCTGCACCAGGTGCGGCGCACGCTGCAGATCGAGGGCAAACCGGTGGTGTGCTCGCGGGTGCACCGGCGCGCCGCCATCCTGCAACCGCTGGCGCGGGCGTCGGGAGCACAGGACCGGGGCTTTCTGGTGTTTGAAGACAACGACCTGGCGGTGGAGTGGTGCGAAAACCGCCTGCTGCAAGGCATGGGGTCGACCGAGGAGGCAGCCGTGCCTCTGGCTGAGTCGCCCCTGTTGGCCGGCTACTCGCCCGAGATGCTCAAGCTCATGGACAGCCACATGAGCACCGAGGTGTTTGGCGCTGGCGACACCATCCTCAAGGCCGGCGAGGCGGGCGATGGCCGCGTGTTTTTCATCGAGAGCGGGCGCGTGAGTGTGCTGGTGCCGCTGGACGAAGGGGGGCACCAGCGCATCGCCTCGCTGGGGCCAGGCATGGAGTTTGGCGAGATGACGCTGCTGGGCCAGACCCAGCGCACCGCCTCGGTGGTGGCCGACAGCGAGGTGCGCTGCCGCGTGCTACACGTGAACGACCTGGAACACATGTCGCAGCACACGCCCCAGATCAAAATCCTGTTGCTGGAGAACCTGGCCCGTGATTTGGCGGTCAAGCTGCGCGGCGCCACACAATGGATCGCGGCACTGGCTTGAGCGGCAAACGGGGCGCGTATTATTGGTGCCGTCCGTCCGTGGCGCGTGCTGCGGCAACGGCGCGCACACGAGGAGACCGCGCACCATGCAATTGTTTGTCTGGGACCACCACTTCAGCACCGGCTTGCCCGAGCTGGACGAGCAGCACAAGGCGTTGATCGACGTCTTCAACCGGCTGCACGACACCCTATTCCACGCCGGAGTGTCGTCCGACGAACGCGAAGCCGCGCTGCGCCGCGCTTTCGACCGCCTCATGAACTACGCCCGCGCCCAGTTCACCGGTGAGGAGCAGCTCATGCGGGAGGCCGGCATCGACGAGCGCCACCAGCAGAAGCACCGGCGCCAGCACGAGCAGTTCATCATCAACCTGCGCGAAATGTGGAACGGCCGCGCCACCCAGTCCGACCTGCATGGCCGGCTGATGGGCTTCCTGGTGTCGTGGATCGGCCTGCACATCCTGGGGGTGGACCCGTCCATGGTGCGCCAGTTGCGCCAGGTGAAGGCCGGGCGCGCCGCTGGCGACGCCTACGAAGACGATCCTGGGGTGTCCGAGGCCGGGCAGCGTGCGCTGCTCAACCTGGTGGGGCGCCTCTACCTGGAGCTGTCCGCGCATGCCCGCGCACGCGACGCCGCCCTGGCCGCCGCCGACGCGGTGGCTGCCAGCGCGCAGGTGTTGCATGAGCGCCTGGCCCGCCAGGGCCATTTCGACGACGAGTTGCAGGCAGCGGATGCGCGCCTGTTCGACACCCGTTTGGAGGAGGAGGCTGCGCGCGGTTTCCGCAACGAGTCGCCGTTGTCCTTGATTCTGCTGGACTGGGGCAGCGACTCCCTCAACGAGGCCTCGGTGCTGCTGCGCGACGTGACGCGTGCAGTAGCCGCCGAAATGAAGCGCACCACCGACCTGGTGGCCTGCCTGGGTCCGCAGCGGGTGGCGGTGTTGTTGCCCGACACGCCGGTGGATGGTGCGCAGTTGGCTGGTCAGCGTGTGGCAGCGGCCATCGCGCCGCTGGGGCCCTTGCACATGGGGGTGGCGGGTTCCGTGCCGCGGTCCCGTGGTTACGGTGCCGTGCTGCTGGCCGACGCGGCGGCCGCGTTGCGCCCCATCCCTCAGGTCGGCTGAGCGCCCTTGCCCAGCAGTTGCCCCAGCGCGGCCTGCATCTCGGGGGCGTGCAGCACGCCTTGTAGTGCCGCTTGCTGCTGGGCTTGGAGGTAGCCCGCAAGGTGGTGGGTGCTGATAGCGGTGTCGCTGGCCAAGTTCCACTGCGCCAGAGCACCCAGTGTTCCCCCTGCCAGCCGTTCGCCGAGGCGAGCGCTCAGGTAGGCCACGGCTCGGCGGGTGGCGGCCGACGTGTCCAGCTCACCCGCCGGGTGGGTCAGCACCAGGTCGATGTCGCCCACCCCTTGCACGATGCTGGCCGGCAGCTCCCACGCCTGCATCAGCAGTCGGCCGATTTCGGGCGCGCACAGCCCCAGCGCGGCTTGCTGGGCGCTGTAGCGTTGCACCAGGTCCAGAGAAAGATCGGTCAGGGCGGGTTGCGTGCGGGTTTGCGGCAGGGTGGCCACCGCCATGTGGCCCACAAAGGACAGCACCACCTGGGTGACCAGGGCACCGGCATCGGCCAGATGGAGTTGTTTGGTCAGGCGCGAGCACAGCTCGCTGGCCACCGCGCTGGCGCTCCACAACTGCTCGAACACGCGCTGCGTGGCAGGGTCGCTGGCCTTGAAAGATTCGTCCAGCATGTAGCGCAGGCAAATGCTGCGCACGGCGTTCATGCCCAGGAAGGTGATGGCTTGGCCAATGCTGGTGACGGAGCGTTGCAGGCCGTACAGCGGCGAATTCACAGTCGACAAGACCTTGGCTGCGATCAGGGGTTCGCTCATGACGAGATCGCTCATCTCCACCGAGGTGGCCGTGGCCAGGAAGTCGGGTGAAATCAGCTGGTGCAGTGAACGGGGTGGGCGCGGGATGTGGCGCAGCGCTTCGGTGAGTGCGTCGCGTTGGGCGGCCGGCAGGTCTTGCGCGCTGACGATGCGGAAGGTGGCCAATTCGGGCGGCAAGGGTCTGGCGGGTGCGGGTGGTTCGGGGGAAATGGTCGCGCTGGTGGTGGTTCGCACGGCGGGCAGGGGGCTGGCCGCTGCCACGGGGCGGGCTGGGCGTGGCGTGTCGTCGCGCCGTGGCGCAGCGCGGCGCAGCACCAAGAAGGCCACCACGGCCAGGGCCAGCACGATGAGGGCAAGGATCAGGGGCGAGGTCACGTTGTCGGCTCCGCAGTGGGTCGGTATGGGGCGAGGTTGAGGGGCAGGCGGTCCACCGGCATGGGGTGGCTGAAGAGGTAGCCCTGGAAACGTTTGCAGCCGGCTTGCAGCAGCATGTCGTGTTGGGCCTGGGTTTCCACGCCCTCAGCCAGCACGTCCAGGCCCAGGTTGCGGCCCATGTCGACAATGGCTTTGACGATGGACAGGTCGTTGGCGTCGAGCAGCAGGTCGCGCACGAAACTCTGGTCGATCTTGAGCTGGTCCAGCGGCAGGCGCTTGAGGTAGTTGAGGGATGAGTAGCCGGTGCCGAAGTCGTCCAGCGACAGGCGCACGCCTCTCGCTTTGAGCGAATGCATTTTGGCGGTCGCACCTTCCACGTCCTCCACCAGGTGGCTTTCGGTCAGCTCCAGTTCCAGGCGCTGCGGGTCGGCGCCGGTTTCCTGCAGCACCGCTGCCACCTGCTGCACGAACTCGGGGTGGTGCAGTTGGCGGGCACTGATGTTGACCGCCACCAGCAGGTGTTGGCGCTCCGGGTCGGTGGACCAGGCTTTGATTTGTTGGCAGGCGCTGCGCAAGATCCACAGGCCCAGGGGCTCAATCAGGCCCGATACCTCGGCCAGCCCGATGAAGCTGCCCGGCGGCACCAGGCCGCGCTGTGGGTGTTGCCAGCGCACCAGGGCCTCCACGCCAAACAGGGCGCCGGTGTGGTCGATCTGGGGTTGGTAATGCAACAGGAACTGCTGCTTGGCCAGGCCTTCGCGCAGGTCGGCCTCCATGGCCGCGCGTGCCGCCACCACCACCTCCATGTCGGAGCGGAAGAAGCGCACCGTGCCCCGCCCCGCCGCCTTGGCTTGCGCCAGCGCGATGTCGGCGTGTTTGAGCACCGCGTCCACCGTGTTCTCCTGTGGGTTCAGCATGGCAATGCCCACGCTGACCGACACCGGGTGGCTCAGGGTGCCGAGCTGGAAGGGCATGTCGGTGACGACCCGCACCAGGTGGGTGGCGGCGGTTTCGATCTGCCTCAGGGCCAGGCCGGGCTGACCGTTCAGCGAGGTCATGAGCAGCGCGAACTCGTCGCCGCCCAGCCGGGCCACCAGGTCTTCCGCCCGGGCACAGCCGCTCAGGCGCTGTGCCATTTGCTGCAGCAGCAGGTCACCCAGGTTGTGGCCGTGGGTGTCGTTGAGGTCCTTGAAGTTGTCGAGGTTGATCAGCAGCAGCGCGTGCTGGCGCATGCCGGCGGCGGGGTCGGCCAGCAATTGGTGCAGCCGCTCGATCATCTGGCGCCGGTTGGCCAGGTGGGTCAGCGGGTCGTAGTAGGCCAGTTGGTGGATTTCCTGCGCGAACTGACGCTGCTCGGTGATGTCGGTAGAGATGCCACACAGGGCGTAGATGCTGTTGTCGGGTCGGCGCAGCGGCAGCTTGACCGACAGGTAGGTCCGCACCTGACCATCGGGCAGTCGGTTGATTTCTTCCTGTACCTTGCGTTCGCCGCTGTCGAACACGTGCTGGTCGATTTGACGCAGCTGTTCGGCCGTGGCGTGGTCGAAAAAAGCGCTGTCGCCATGGCCCACGATCTCGTTCAAGGGCTTGCCGAACAGCTCGCAGACCTGGCGGTTGGCATACTGGTAACGCAGTTCCTTGTCTTTGATGAAGATAAAGGCGTCCACGCTGTTGAGTATGGTGGAGAGCTTGTCTTCGCTGGCGCGCAGTTCGGCGGTGCGGCGTTTGACCTCTCGCTTGAGCAAGGCCACGAAGGCCAGCGCCAGCAGCAGGGCCGCGATCACCCCGCCCAGCCCCCACCAGAAGGCCACCGGGATGGGCGGTGCCTCGCGGGGAACGGCCCAGCGTTTGAGCACCTGGTAATAGGGCGAATCGGGCAGGGCCTGCCAGGTTTCCAGGTGGCGGTCCAGCGCGGCCAGCAGCTCGGCATTGCGGCCTTTGCCCGACACAAAAAACAGCCGCGAGGGCTGGAACATCAGGCTGGTGTCGAGCAGTTGGTGGCGGCGTGCCGCCGCGTCACCGAAGTGGTGGTTGGCGGCCACCGCGTCGGCCTGGCCTGCTGCCACCCGGGCAAAAGCGGCTTCAAAGCTGGCGTGGGGCAGCAGCTCGGTGCGCAGGCCAAAACCGTCGAGCAGGGTGCGCAGGTATTCCTGCTGGCTGGAGCCTTCCAGCACCGCCACCCGTTTGCCTTGCAGATCGAGCATGGACTCGATGGGCAGGTCGGGTCGCCGATACAGTTGCGACCAGCTGTGCAGGGCCGGTACCCGGTGGAAGTCGTACAGCCGCACGCGCGAATCGGTACGCGCCACGTCAGGCATGAGGTCTATGGTGCCGGCCTCCACCGCCGCCAGGCAGGCCTCCCACTGGCAGGGCACGGGCACCAGCGTCCAGTTCTCCAGCCGGGCCACCTCTTGCAACAGGTCGCCCATGATGCCACTGACCTGGCCATTGGCCCCCGCCGTCACTTTAGGGGGGTTCTCGTAAATGCCCACCCGCACCTCGCGTGCCCAAGCAGCCCCCATGACCAGGTGCAGGGTGGTCAACAGGAGGAAGCTCAAACCCCGCAATAAGACGCGCCCCGAAGGGCGTGGGTGCCGCATACACTGTTTCAAAGTGATTTCATTGCGCCAAGCATACGATAGGGAAGTGGTGGTTTTGAAAATGTTTGACGATGAAGTGGTTTCCTGACTCCTTTCGCTCGCGGCTGGCTCTGGCCATCGGTGCCATGGCCGTGGGCGTCGGGTTGCCTTTCTACGTTTACCTGGGCCACATCTACGGCCAGCAGCTGGTGCAGGAGCGAGAGCAGTCGCTGCACGATCTGGCGGAATCGGTGGCGGCGGTGGTGTCGTTGAACCTGGGCGAGCGTTTGCGAGAGATATCGTTGCTGGCACCAGCCGAGGTCTCGGGTGGCGGCGCGCATGGCCCAGGCCCTGACAGGGCGGCGCTGGACCGCCTCCAGACAGCCTACCCCACCTACGCCTGGATTGGCGTGACCGATGCCGAAGGCGTCGTCAAGCTGGCCACCGACGGCTTGCTCCTGGGGCAGACCGTGGCGCAGCGCCCTTGGTTTTCGGGTGGCTTGCGAGGCCCCTACTTGGGCGACCGCCATCGGGCTGAGCTGTTGCAGTCGCTGCTGGCCCCAAGTTCACCCGAACCGCTGTATTTCATTGACGTGGCGGTGCCCATGCCAGGGGCGGAGGGCAAACCGGGTGGGGTGCTCGGGGCGCACCTTTATTGGCGCTGGGCGGCCGACATGATGGCCTCCATCGTGCCCAGCAAAACCGCGCGGCAGCAGATCGACGTTTTCCTGGTCGACCGCGCGGGCCATATCAGCTACCCCGATCGGGTATCGGGCGCCGATCGCGTGCCGCCTGGCTTGTTGGAGGGCGTGCCTCAGGTGCTGCGCGACTGGTCCGAGGGCGATGCCTACCTCAGCGTCGCCATGCCGGTGCCTGAGGCTTGGCCCGCCAGCCCCCTGGGCTGGCGTGTGGTGGTGCGCCAACCCCTGGAGGTGGCCCTGGCCGACTTGCGCGAGCTGCAGCGTGTGGTGCTGGGCTCCACCCTGCTTGCCAGCTTGCTTTTTCTCGTATTGGCCTGGTGGGGCGCGGGGGTGATCAGCCGCCCCCTCGAGGCCCTCACGCAGCGGGCTCGACGCGTCGAGCAAGGTGACGAAGACGTGGAGCTGGACACCGACGCCAGCAGCGCCGAACTGCGGCACTTGACGGCCGCCCTGCAGGGCATGGCCCACACACTCATCGCGCGGCGCCGGGCTTTGGAGCAGAGCAACCACGAACTGGAAGACAAGGTGGCTGTGCGGACCGCCGAGCTGGCCCGCAGCAACACCGAGCTGGAGCGCCTGGCCCGCCACGATACGCTCACGGGCCTGCCCAACCGGCGCGCATGCGATGAACGCCTTGCGCTGGAGTTCGACCGCATGCGGCGCACCGGGCAGGCCTATGCGGTCATGGTGTTGGACGTCGACCATTTCAAGCAGGTCAACGATGGCCATGGCCACGCCGCAGGCGACCGCGTGTTGCGCCATGTGGCCGAGGTATTGCGCCAGCACTTGCGGTCCACGGACTTTGTGGGTCGCAATGGTGGCGAGGAATTCTTGGTGTTGTTGCCGCAGACCCCCGCAGACGAGGCACTTCGGGTGGCACAGAAGCTGCGCCATGCTGTGGACACCACGGTGCCGCCCGTGGTGGAACACCTCACCATCAGCATAGGTGTCAGCATGGCCGACCCCACCCAGACCGACGCCGAAGTGGCTGTGCGCGAGGCCGACGACCAGGTCTACCGCGCCAAACAGAACGGCCGCAACCGCGTCGAGAGCAGCTTCATGCGCTGAAGGGCGCAGGGCTGGTCCAGCTCATGGCTTGACCTGTGTGGGGGTGGGGCAAGGTGATGGCGCACGCGTGCAGTAGCAACCGGGGCGATGCCGCGAGCACGGTGCCTTCGGCGTACAAGTCGTCACCCAGCATGGGGTGGCCCAGGGCCAGCAAATGCACCCGCAACTGATGCGAGCGGCCGGTCACCGGCTCCAGCGCCAGGCGTGCGCAGGGCCCCAGGCCGACCACCTCGGTCACTTGCAAGATACGCCAGCGCGTGTGGCTGGGTTTGCCGATGTCAAAGTCCACCTTGCTTTTGGGGCGGTTGGGCCAGTCCACGATCAGTGGCAGGTGGATGTCGCTCCAACCCTCGGCGTCAGCTCCCGACGTGTCGGGCACGCCGGCCACCACCGCCTCGTAGCGCTTGTGCACCCGGCGCTCGGCAAACGCCAGGCTGAGCGCGCGTTGCGCCTCGGCGCCACGCCCCATCACCACCAGGCCCGAGGTGGCCATGTCCAGCCGGTGCACGATGAGTGCGTCGGGGTAGAGCGCCTGGACGCGCGCGCTCAGGCAGTCGGCCTTGTCGGGGCCACGCCCCGGCACGCACAACAAGTCGGCGGGCTTGTCCAGCACCAGCAGGTGCTCGTCGGCGTGCACCACGTTGAGCAGGCTCACAGCTCCGCAGCCTCCACCAGAAACCGCACCCGTTTCTGGCCCTGCCACTCGTCGGCGTCGAGCCGAAATGCCAGCTTGGCGCGGGGCGGCAGGGGCTCGGTGTGGCTGAACCAGATGCCGTCCACCGCCGCGCCCTGGTGTTTGAGTTTGAGCTGCAGGTGTTTTTCGCCCACGATGCGTTGCGAGACCACCTCTACTTCTTCGCAGAACACGGGCGGCGCAAAGCCCTGGCCCCAGACCTCGGCGTGCAAGGTGTCCACCACATCCGGCCGGCGGTACTGTGGGTCCAGCGGGCCGTCGGTTTCCAGGCGGCGCTGCAGGGTTTCGGCGTCCAGCCATTCGCTGGCCACCTGGGCCAGGCCTTGTTCGAAGGTATCCAGGCCGTCTTCGTGGATGGTGCAGCCGGCCGCCATGGCGTGGCCGCCGAAGCGCAGCAACACGCCGGGGTGGCGTTTGGCCACCAGGTCCAGCGCGTCGCGCAGGTGGAAGCCTGGGATGGAGCGACCTGAGCCCTTGAGTTCGTGCCCTTTGCCCTCGGCCGCGCTGGCCGCGAACACAAAGGTCGGGCGGTGCAGCTTGTCCTTGAGGCGCGAGGCCACGATGCCCACCACGCCTTCGTGGAAGTCCGGGTCAAACACGGTAATAGCGGGCGGCGGCGCCTCGTCTTCGTCGAACAGCTGCTCGGCCAGTTGCAGGGCCTGCTCGCGCATGTCGCCTTCAATGGCCTTGCGTTCGCGGTTGATGCCGTCCAGCGTGCGGGCCAGTTCGTCGGCGCGGGCCGCGTCGTCGGTGATCAGGCATTCGATGCCCAGTGTCATGTCGGCCAGGCGGCCGGCGGCGTTCAGGCGCGGACCCAGGGCAAAACCGAAGTCGAAGGCGGTGGCCACTTGGGGGCGGCGCGCGGCCACGTTGAACAGCGCCGCCATGCCGGCGGGCAGGGCACCGGCGCGCACGCGTTTGAGGCCCTGCGCCACCAGGCGGCGGTTGTGGGGGTCGAGCTTGACGACGTCGGCCACAGTGCCGAGTGCCACTAAGGGCAGCAGCGTGTCGATCTTGGGTTGTGTGGCAGGCGTGAACACGCCGCGTTCCCGCAGTTCGGCCCGCAAAGCCAGCAGCACGTAGAACATCACGCCCACGCCTGCGATGGATTTGCTTTCGAAGCTGCAGCCGGGCTGGTTGGGGTTGACGATCACACAGTCGTCGGGCACCACGGGCTGGCCGTTCATCACGGCGGGCAGGTGGTGGTCGGTGACCAGCACCTGGAGGCCCAGGGCGCGTGCGGCGTGCACGCCGTCCAGGCTGGCGATGCCGTTGTCCACGGTGACCAGCAGGTCCGCGCCACTGGCCTTGACGCGCTCGGCAATGCTGGGCGTGAGGCCGTAGCCGTCATTGACGCGGTCGGGCACGAGGTAGGCCACGTTGGCAAAGCCCATGGGCGCGCCCAGCAGCCGCAGGCCACGCACGCCCACGGCACAAGCGGTGGCGCCGTCGCAGTCGTAGTCGGCCACGATGGTGATGCGCTGGTGGGCGGCCATGGCGTCGGCCAGCAGGCGCGCGGCGGCCTCTGTGCCTTTCATGGCGCCCGGCGGGATCAGGCGGGCGAGCGTGTCGTCG
>DASUIK010000004.1:0-4594 GCA_036279795.1 Burkholderiaceae bacterium
GGGCGGGTGGCGGCGCGGCCCGACAGGCGCAGCGCCAGCTGCAGGCGATCGCGCACACCCAATTTCTCGAACACGGCGCCCAGGTGGGCCTTGACGGTGCGCTCCGAGATGAAAAGTTGTTCGGCCACCTCGCGGTTGGACTTGCCGGCCGCCACGGCCTGCGCCACTTCGGCCTCGCGGGCTGACAGTGCCGACAGGTCAGGTGCCGGCAGCTGATCGGCTGCGGCCGAGCGGGCCAGCAAGTCGCGGGTGGCGGCAACGATGCGCTCCAACAGCTCAGGGCCCACCCATAAGCCGCCCTGCTCGACCACACGGGCCACTTCCTGCAGCAGCTCGGGCACGGCATAGAGGTGGCAATAGCCCTTGGCACCCGCGTTGATGGCGCGCAGGCCTTCGGTCTGGTCGGGTGTGGCACTCACCACCACCACGTGGCGACGCGGTTCGGCCTGCAGCAATTGGGCCACCACGTCCAGCCACAACGGGTAGCTGGTGCTGACCCAGACGGTGTCGCCGGCACGGCTGTTTTGACTGACTTTGCCCCAGTCGCCCCATTGGCCGGCAGGGAATGCCTGCAGCCAACGCTCGGTCGGCAGCACCGGGGGCTGGGCCTGGCCGTTCGACAGAAAGTGCGGTGTGCTCATCTTCGGTGTTTCCATGGTGGGGGCAGAGCCCTGCGCTCAGCGCTCCGACAGCGCGTTGGCCTTGGCGCGCAAGACCGGTTTGAACAGGTAAGACAAGATGGTTTTTTTGCCGGTCATGATGTCGACTTGGGCCACCATGCCAGGAATGATGGGCAGGTTGTCGCCCAGGCTGGACTTGCGGGTTTTGACGCGCACGACGTAGTGGGCCTCGCCTTTTTCGTTGACCACGGAGTCGGCGCCGATGTTGACCACGTCCGCGTCCAAGCCCCCGTAGATAGCGAAATCGTAGGCCGTGAACTTCACTGTGGCGGTTTGGCCAGGGCGCAAAAAGGCGATATCTTTCGGCGCGATCAACGCCTCGAGAATCAGCGCGTCATCCAGCGGCACGATCTCCACCACCTCTTTGCCCGGCTGCAGCACGCCACCCACGGTGTTGACCAGCAAGCGCTTGACGGTACCGCGCACGGGCGACTTGATGTCGGCGTACTTGACCTTGTCGTCCAGCGCCGCCCCCCCCTCGCGCAGGGCGGAGAGGCGGCTCAGGGTTTCGGACAGTTCGGCACTGAACTGGTTGCGGCGGGTGAGCTGCACCTCTTCGACACGGCGTTGCGCCTCCAGAATGGCCGCCTGCACACGCGAAATTTGGGCGGCGGCCTGGTCGCGGTCGCCGCGCAAGCGGGCCGTTTCGCGCTCCAGGCGCAGGATTTCCACCTCGGACACCGCGCCGGTGGCCACCATAGGCTTGGTGGCGTTCAGTTCCTTTTGTGTCAGCTCCAGCCCACGCTCGGCCTGGTCGCGCCGGGCCTGCACCTCGCGCAACTCGTTCTGGCGCTGGGTCAGCTGGTTTTGCGCGATGGAGAGTTGCGCCGCCATCTCAGAGCGGCTGGATTCGAACAACATCCGCTCCTGCGCCACGATGTCGGGCACCTGTTTGACCAGATCGGCCGGCGGGTTGAAGTTGGTGTTGCGGGTCAGCGCCTCCAGGCGCAATGCCTTGGCCTGCAAGGATTGGCGGGTGGACTGGCTTTCACGCGCGCTGGACACAAAACGGGTGGAGTCCACCCGCAGCAGCAGTTGGCCCACCTCCACCAAGTCGCCCTCGCGCACGTTGAGACTTTCCACCACGCCACCATCCACACTTTGCAGGATCTGCACCTGGCTGGTG
The DNA here is from genome assembly GCA_036279795.1 of Burkholderiaceae bacterium. Classification (GTDB taxonomy): domain Bacteria; phylum Pseudomonadota; class Gammaproteobacteria; order Burkholderiales; family Burkholderiaceae_C; genus Hydrogenophaga. Next base: position 1,807 of record DASUIK010000004.1, read on the forward strand.
GGCACCACCTTGGCTTCGCCACGGGTGACTTCGTCCACATGGGCCAACGCCGCCCAGACGATGAGCAGCACCAACACCACCGCAGCCACGCGCAGCAGCAAGCGGGCACGCAAGGGCTCTTGCTGCAGCTGTGCCCAGTCGGCGTCGCTCGCCCAATCCAACGAATCAGGCGTGTCCTTGCGCGGGGCCAGCCGCTTGACCACGCCACCAAACACCGGGTCGCCCACCTTGGCGCCCGCCTTGCCCAGCTTGCCCAGGCGCTCGAAACCTTTTTCGCCCATTTCAGACATGGTCAAGCCTTTCCGATGCGGCCTTGCCGCAGAGCCGTGATGACCTGGTCCTTGGGTCCATCGGCCACGATGCGCCCGCCATCCATGACGATGATGCGGTCAACCAAATCAAGCAGAGACGTGCGGTGGCTGACCAGCAGCACGGTTTTGGGCGCTGCGAAATCGCGCAGGCGCTTTTTCAGCTCCTCTTCGCTGGAGTGGTCCATCGCCGCCGTGGGCTCGTCCAGCAGCAGGATGGGCGGATCGTTGATGACGGCACGCGCGATCGCCACACTCTGGCGTTGCCCACCCGACAGCGACTCGCCCCGCTCGCCCACCACCATGTCAAAGCCTTGTGGGTGAGCGTTCACCAAGGGCAGCAGGCCCGCGATGTCGGCCGCTTTCACCACCGCCGCGTCGTCGGCCAGGGGGGCGCCCATGGTCAGGTTGTCGCGCAGGCTGCCGTAGAACAGCATCACGTCCTGTTGCACGTAGCCAATCTGGCGGCGCAGCTCGGCCGGGTCCAGCTGGCGCAGGTCGATGCCATCCACCAGCACCGCACCGCTGCTGGGCTGGTACAGACCCAGGATAAGTTTTTCCAGGGTGGTTTTGCCCGATCCGATACGACCCAGCACCGCCACCTTCTCGCCCGGTTTGATGCGCAGGTTGATGCCACGCAGCGAGGGCGCTGTCTGGCCCGGGTAGCTGAAGCTCACATCGCGGAACTCGATCGCCCCCTTCAGGGTGCCACGGCTGATGAAGCTGTTGCCCTCCGGCCGCTCGACGTCCTTCTTCATCATCTCGTTGAGCGAAGTGAGTGCGGTGGACGCCGTGTGGTATTGCACCAGCAGGCCCGCCACCTGGCCGACAGGCGCCATGGCGCGCGAGGCCAGCATGGTGCAGGCGATCAAGCCCCCCATAGTGAGCGCACGCTCGCTGATGAGGTAGACGCCCAACACCACAATGGCCAGGTTGATGGCCTGCTGCACAAATGCCGAGCTGTAGCTGGCGCTGCTGGAGAGCAGGCGCAACTGCGCACCCACGCGGGCCAGCAAAGCAGCGCTTTTTTCCCATTTGCGCTGGATGGGCGCTTCGGCCGCCAGCGCCTTGACGGTTTCGAAGCCCACCAGGCCTTCAATCAGGGTGGCGTTGCGCTGGGCACTGGCCCGGTAAGTGGTTTCGGCCAGTTCGTGCATGCGCCCTTGCACGGCCAGGGCATACAACAACATCAATGCAGCACCCACCGCCAGCGGAATCAGCATGGGCCAGGCCACCCAGCCGATGACCACAAAAAAGATCAGCGCAAACGGCAGGTCGATGAAGGCCACCACCGTGGCCGAACCGATGAAGTCGCGCACCGACTCGAAAGCGCGCAGGTTAGAGGCAAAGGAACCGGCCGAGGCAGGGCGCTGCTCCATGCGCGTGCCCAGCACCCGCTCCATGATGAAGGCGGAAAGCTTCACATCAGCCCGGCTGCTGGCGAGGTCCACAAACTTGCTGCGCATGATGCGCAGCACCAGGTCGCCGACCAACACCAACGCCAGACCAATGGACAAGACCCACAGGGTATCGACGGCGTTGTTGGGCACCACGCGGTCGTACACGTTCATGGTGAACATGGGCATCGCCAGCGCAAAGACGTTGGCCAGAAAAGCGGCCAGCAACACGTCGCGGTAGAGCGCGTGGTTCTCGGCAATGACCCCCCAGAACCAGTGGCCGTGCCGCCCTTCGCGCACCACCGGCGTGCGGGCATCAAAACGCAGCTTGGGGCGAGCGTAAATGGTGGAGCCGAGGTACTGGCTCTGCAAATCCTCCAGCGACACCTCCACCGGCGCATCGGCGAGTTCCGGGTAGGCCACCGTGAGGGTTTGCCCGTCGACCGAGCGGGAGAGAACCACGCAGGCGCGTTCACCCTGCAACAGCACCACCGCCGGCAACAGCGCTGGCTGCAAATCCCGCAGCGGAGCCGACACCACCCGGCTGCTGAGCCCGGCGCGGGCCGCGGCGCGTTCGAACAGCGACGGGGTCAGACGGCCGCCTTGCAGTGGCAGGCCAGCCACGGCGCCATCGGCCGTGAGGGTTTCGCCGTGGGTGCGTGCCAGCAACAACAGGCATGCCAGCAGGGCGTCGTCCCGGGGTGCCTCTGAGACCGCCACGGCGGGCTCCTGCAAGGACGTTTCTTCAGACGACATCAATATCTCCGGGGAACTTCAAGCACGCACACACGTGATCAGCGGTCACACAGCAACCCATGGCACGAAACTGACAATTTTGACATGCGCACTCAAAGCCGCACATAGCCAAAATCAGTGTAACAAAGATTTGCAATTGAGCCGGTTAAGCTCCCAGCCCATGCACGCATACCTGCTGGCCCTTGGAGCCATCGTTTTGTGGGGCACGCTGGCCGCACTCGGCGCCTCGCTCGCCCACCTCCCGCCATTTCTGCTCACCGGTCTGGCTTTGCTGGTCGGCAGTGTCATCGCCCTGCCGCTGTCGCGCTTTGACTGGCGTCAATGGCG
>DASUIK010000005.1:0-3634 GCA_036279795.1 Burkholderiaceae bacterium
ACCACATTGGTTTCGGCGTGCCCGGTGCAGTCGCCCGTCTCAGACGTGTTGCACCAGGCTTCGCCCAGCACCTCACCGGTGTCGGCCACCACCACGGCACCGAAGGGGCGATTGCCTCGCTCGCGACCTGTGCGTGACCACGCGATGGCCTCGCGCAGGTAGCGGCCGTCGCGTTCGCTCAGCGTTTGTTCTGTGGGCAGCACCATGGCTCAGGCTTTCAGTGTGCGGTCGGCTATCGAAGGCAACATGGCGCGGTTGAAAACGCCTTCGGCGCTGGGCCGGTTCTTCAGACCAAACACCTCGCTCACCTGATCGACCTGTTGCTCCAACAGGTACTTGCGCACGTCGCCCAGCCCGTGGCTGCGGGTGTCGGCGGCGGCCACGTACTGGGCCGTCAGGCGCCAGCGCTCGAGCTCGATTTTTTCGTCCAGGATGGACTCTCGCTGTTTGATGGCAGCCATCGCCGGCTGCGGGTTGGCCAGCGTTTCCTGCAACGCACGGTTGGTGGCGCGCAGGAAGGCGGCCACCACACCCGGGTTTTGCGTGACCACGGCGTTGCTGGCCAGGATGGCGTTGCCATAAAGGTTCACGCCCGCATCGGTGTACTTGAGGATGGACAGCTCGTCGGTTTTCATGCGAGCGAACAGCGACACGGCCGAGTCGTGGAAGTAGGTGGCCGCGTCCACGTCACCGCGCACCATCACGTTGTCGCGGGCGCTGAAGTCGGTGGTGCTCCACGCGAAGTGGTCGTCGGGCATGCGCAGCTTGCGTGCCACCATGGGCCAGGCGCGGCGTGTGGCTTCGACGGCGGCGGCGGCGACGCGTTTGCCTTTGAGGCTGGCGAAGTCGCTGGTGATGCCCCGGTCCTTGCGGCCGATGATCACGAACGGTGCGCGGTTGTAGTACTGATAGACCGCCTGCACCAAAGGTGTGCCGGTGTTCTGTGCATGGAACTCGATCAGCGAGCTGATGTCGCCCAGGCCCATGTGGTAAACGCCGCTGGCGATGCGGGTGATGGAGGCCACCGAGCCCGCGCCCACGTCGATGCTCACGTCCAGGCCTTCCTCGCGGTAGTAGCCTTTTTGCTGGGCCAGAAAGAAGGGCGCGGTCTGGCCGGTGACGCGGAAATCCAGCGTGAACTTGAGCGGCGTGAGTTTGGCGGGCGACTGTGACCAGACGGCGGGCGCAGCGATGGATGAGGACAGGGCCGCGGCGGACGCGATGAAGTGACGGCGGTGCATGTGTGGCTCCGTGGGTGCTGTTGAAGGCCCGCGCGCACAACGCAACGCGGGAACTCAAGAGCAATTTCCGGGCGACAGGCACTGCATCAGTGCGCCACGCTGAACGCTTCTACTCTTGCTACGTTCAATGCAACAGCCGTGCCAGGCTGTGTGTGTTTCGTGAGCGGTGGTTGGCCCGCCGTTTGCTACAGTTCTGTTGAGAGTAGAAGCGTTCACCCTCGTCCCCCATCCACAGGGGCTGCGGCCGGAAATTGCTCTTGGTTCATCTGTTTGAAATCCAAGGAGCGTTTCCATGCTGGTCACCCAACAAGCCGTTTTTCGCAAATATTGGCACGCGGTCATGCCGCTGTCCCATCTGGCCGATGGTCCCAAGCCTTTCAAGTTGCTGGGCGAGGACATCGTGCTGTTTCTTGATGCCAACGCTCAGCCGGCCGCGCTGCGCGACCGCTGCTGCCACCGCACCGCCAAACTCTCCAAGGGCTGGTGTGTGGACGGCGCCGGCAAGGCCTGTGGCCAGGGCCACATCCAGTGTGGCTACCACGGGTGGACCTACGACCGCAGCGGCAGCGTGGTGGTGATTCCGCAGTTCGACGCCGAACGCCGCATCCCGCCCGACTACCGCACCACCGCCTACCACTGCACCGCACGCTACGGCTACGCGTGGGTGGCGCTGGAAGACCCCATTGCCGACATCCCGGCCGTGCCCGAATTTGACGACCCGGCCTTTCGGACCATCTTCCAGTTCCACGAGGTGTGGGCCACCAGCCCGCTGCGCGCGCTGGAAAACTCGTTTGACAACTCGCACTTCAGCTTCGTGCACCGCGCCACCTTTGGTGTGCCCGACGCACCCAAGCCGAGCAAGTACGAAATCGTCGAAAACGATGAGGGCTTCTACGCCGAGACCGTGATCGCTGCCGCCAACCCCGAGCGCTTTCGGCGCATCAGCGGTGTCGAAGAGCCGGTGACGACGCGCCACATGCGCAACGCTTACTTTCAACCCTTTTCGCGTCGGCTCGACATCGAATACCCCAGCGGCATACGCCACATCATCATCAACTGCTTCACCCCCATCGATGACGGCCACATCCAGCTCTGCCAGTGGCTGTACCGCAACGACACCGAGGCCGACTGCCCGGCGCAGATGTTGATCGACTTTGACGAGGAGATCACGCGTGAGGACAAGGACATCCTTGAATCGACCGACCCCGACGCGGTGGTGGACCTGCGCCGCCGGGGCGTGGAGTATTCGATGGACTCCGACCGGCCTGGGGTGCTGATCCGTCGCCAACTGATGAGCTTGCTGAGCGGGGCGGGTGAGGCCGAAGTCCACCGCTGAGCCCGCTGGCGCTACCATCGGCGTCACAACAACCTCATGGAGGATATGAGATGACGCCGATGAAACGCAAGCTGGCGAGCGTGTGCTTGGTGGTCTGGCTGGCCGGACTCGTGGGCTGCGCACCCGAAGTGGGCAGCGACAAATGGTGCCAACAGCTCAAGGACAAACCCAAGGGCGACTGGAGCATGAACGAGGCCACCGATTTCGCCAAACACTGCATCCTCAAATAAGCACGACGGACCGGAGGCGACATGCTCAAGACCTACCGGGGCAGTTGCCACTGTGGCGCGGTGCGCTTTGAGGCCGATCTTGATCTCACCGAAAGCACCTACCGCTGCAACTGCAGCATTTGCCGACGCACCCGCTTCTGGCCTGCGGTCGCCCGTGAGGGCAGCTTTCGTCTGCTCGCGGGTGAAGGCGAACTGACGCAGTACCTGTTCAACACCCGCAAGAACCAACACTACTTCTGCCGCCATTGCGGCGTGCGGCCTTTCGGCGTGGGCACCGACACGCCCATCGGCAAGATGTACGGCGTCAACCTCGGGTGCCTCGAAGACGTGAGCGACGAGGACTTGGCCGCGCTGACCATCACCTACGTGGACGGGCGCGAAGATCGGTGGCAGCAGGCCCCGGCCTTCTTTGCGCACCTGTAGCGCGCTCAGCCCTGCCAGAAGTCGCGGTGCAATGCCGCGATTTCTTCTTCCACTTCCGGCACCGGGCCGATGACTTCGATGGTTTTCTGGCCGGCCCCGAACACGCTGCGGCAGGGCAGGTCCATGGTGGGGTTTTCTTCGTGGCTGCCGGTGAGTTCCAGCAGGCGCCGTTCGGTCATGCCGTAGACCAGGCGGCCGATGTGCGCCCAGTACTGGGTGCCAGCGCACATGGCACAGGGCTCCACGGTGGTCACCAGGGTGCAGCGCCACAGGTACTCGGCCGGGTGGTTCAACACGGCGGTGCGCGCCAACACCGCTTCGGCGTGGTTGACGGTGTCCACATTGCCTTGCTCGGCCAGCACCGTTTCGCCATCGGGCGCCACCAGGATGGCGCCGAAGGGGTG
>DASUIK010000006.1:0-7033 GCA_036279795.1 Burkholderiaceae bacterium
GCGGTTCACCACGTCGGCGGGGGTGCCCGCAGGCGCCAGCAGGCCGAACCACGAGCTGGCTTCAAAGCCGTTCAGCTTGCCCGCTTCGGCCACCGTGGGCACGTCGGGCAGAGCGGCGGAGCGCTGGGCGCTGGTGACGGCAAAGGCGGTCAGCTTGCCGGCCTTGATGTGGGGCATGGCTGAGGGCAGGTTGTCGAACATCACGTCCATGGTGCCGGCCAGCATGTCGCTGAGCGCTGGGCCCGAGCCCCGGTAGGGGATGTGGGTCATGAAGATGCCCGTCTGGTTCTTGAACAGCTCACCCGCCAGGTGGATGGAGGTGCCGTTGCCGCTGCTGGCCATGTTCAGTCGCCCGGGGTTGGCCTTGGCGTGGCGGATGAAATCGGCCACGTTGTGGATGTTCAAGGCCCGCGCCTTGTCGGTGTTCATCACCATCACGTTCGGCACACCGGCCACCAGGGTGATGGGGGCGAAGTCCTTCTGCGGGTCGTAGGGCAGGCTTTTGTAGAGGGCCTTGTTGATGCCATGGGTGCCCACCGTGCCCATCAGCAGGGTGTAGCCGTCCTTCTCGGCCTTGGCCACCAGCTCGGCCCCGATGTTGCCGCCCGCACCGGCGCGGTTGTCCACGGTGAAGGGCTGGCCAAACACGCGGCTCAGTTCGGGGGCCAACGCGCGCGCCAGCAAATCGGTGGTGCCACCCGGTGCAAACGGAACGACGATGCGCACCGGGCGCGTGGGCCAGCTGCTCTGTGCCCAGGCCTGGGGCAAGGCGCCCGCCAAGCCCAGCGCGGCAGCACCGGCCAGCAGCCGGCGGCGGGAGGAATGTCTCATGCGTGTCTCCTTCGTTGTGGATGAGATGAAAAAAAGCCACCCGGAGGTGGCTTCGTCCGGGAGACACCGCCGGGCCGGCTTTGCCGGACGGCTGGTGTCGCCCCTTGAGGGGGATGCGGCCACGCGAAGCGGGCAAGCAACGGGGTGTCCTCGTCAATCGGCGAATTGACCCGCGGCTTCGATCACGCCTTTGAGCTTGGTGATCTCGGCGCTCACGAAGGCCTTGTGGCCTTCGGGAGTCACGCGCTTGTCGTTCACCACAATCGCGCCCAGGCCTTCTTGCTTCTTGATGAACTCGGGGTCCTTCAAAGCCACCTTCAGTGCATCGTTGAGCTTTTTGGCCACGTCAGCAGGGAGGCCCTTGGGTCCGTTGAGGCCGTGCCAGATGGTCAGGTTGAAACCCTTCAAACCCATTTCCGCCAGGCTGGGGTAGTCCTTGAGCAACTTGTGGTTGCTGAGCGGTTTTTCAGTGGTCACGGCGAAGGCCTTGACGCGGCCGCCTTCGATCTGGCCGGTGGTGTTGGTGGTCTGGTCGCACATCACGTCCACCTGCCCGCCCACCAAGTTGGTCATGGCCGGCGCGGTGCCGCTGAACGGGATGGTGGTCATCGCCGTGCTCAGCTTGATGGCCGACTGCCACATCAGGCCACACAGGTGCGACGCTGAACCCAGGCCCGCGTGCGCCAGGTTGATCTTGCCCGCGTTGGCGCGGATGTAGTTTTCGAAATCGCGGTAGGTGTTGGCCGGCAGTTTGGGGCTGCCGATCAGGGTCATGGGCACATCGTTGATCATGCCCAGGTAGTCGAAGTCGTTCAGCGCATTGAATTGCAGCTTGCGGTACAGACCGGCGGTGGATGCCATGCCGATGTGCCAGACCATCAGGGTGTAGCCGTCGGGTTTGGCGCGGGCCACCTTCATGGCGCCGATGGTGCCGCCGGCACCCGCGGCGTTTTCCACCACCACGTTGCCGCCCAGCGGCTTGCGCAGGGCTTCGGCCAGATCGCGTGCCACGCGGTCGGTGGGGCCCCCAGCGGCAAAGGGCACGACCAGGGTGACGGGCTTGTCGCCAGGAAAGGCTTGGGCCAGGGCGGCCGAGCTGGCCAGCGCGAGGACGCTCAGTGTGAACAGGGATTTCATGGCGGGCTCCTAAAGACGGGGAATGAACAGCGCGCGATGCTACCCGCGTCTCACGTATGAGCCATCGCGGAAAGTACCTAGCGGCGCCTAGGAACTTTCCCGGGGCCGGGTTTGACCCAACTTCCCCGGTCGTCAGTCGTATTTGCGCGCGTCCTCGATCACCTTGCCATCGTTGGGCAGGCTGCCAATGGCCACCAGCTCGATGTCGCCGCGCAGCTTGGTCACATCGCGCACGGCCTGGGCCAGACCGTCGCGCAAACCGTCGCCGGCGTGCGCGGTCTCTACCCTGAGGCACATCTGGTCGTTGGCCATTTCACCACTCACCACCAGCCGCGCTTTTTTCGCGTCCGGGAAGCGGCGCAGCACCTCGGCCACCTGGCCCGGGTGCACGAACATGCCGCGCACCTTTGTGGTCTGGTCGGCACGGCCCATCCAGCCTTTGATGCGGCTGGCCGTGCGGCCGGTGGGGCAGGTGCCAGGCAGGATGGCGGAGAGATCGCCGGTGCCGAAGCGGATCAGCGGGTAGCCGGGGTTGAGCGTGGTGACCACCAGCTCACCCACTTCACCTTCGGGCACCGGGTCGCCGGTGCCGGGGCGCACGATCTCCACGATCACCCCCTCTTCCAGCAGCAGGCCTTGCCGCGCCGGGGTTTCGTAGGCGATGAGACCGAGGTCGGCGGTGGCGTAGGTCTGGTAAACATCCACGCCCTGCTCTTTGAACCAGGCGGTGAGGCTGGGCGGGCAGGCTTCGCCGCCCACCGACGCCTTGTTGATACTCAGCTTGACACCGGTCTCGGTCGCTTTTTCGAGCAGGATGCGCAAGAAGCTGGGCGTGCCGGTGTAGGCAGTGGGCTGCAGCTCGCGGATGGCTTCGAGCTGCTGCTCGGTCTGGCCGGTGCCGGCCGGGAACACCGTGCAGCCCAGGGCCAGCGCGCCGGCTTCCAGTATGAAGGCGCCGGGCGTCATGTGGTAGCTGAAGCTGTTGTGCACCAGCTCGCCTGCGCGAAAGCCCGCCGCGTACAACGCGCGAGCGCTGCGCCAGTAGTCCTTGCCCGCACCTTCGGGTTCGTAGATGGGGCCGGGGCTGGCAAAGATGCGGGTCATGCCCGGGCCACGCACCAGGGCCGAGAAGCCTCCGAACGCATCGCCCCCTGCCGCACGTGCGGCCTTCTGCCTTTCCAGCAACTCGTACTTGCGCGTGACGGGCAGCCGGGCCAATGCCGCGCGGCTGTTCACATCCGCAGCGTTCACACCCGCGAGGATGCTGGCGTAGGCCGCCGTGTGTTGCTGTGCATGGGCGATTTGCTTTGGCAAGGCCGCCATCAGCGCGGCCTCGCGGGCAGCCGTGTCACGGGTTTCAAGCTCGTCGTGAAAGTTGCTCATGGAAGAAACCAATTCGGATTGAGTGGAGGGCATGGGGCGAGCGGCACCGTGGGTCCGGCTTTGCCGGCCCACCGGAGCCGCCCCCTTGAGGGGGGACGCGGCCACGCGCAGCGGGCAAGCGACGGGGTTGGGTCAAGCCAGCCAGCGCTTGCGGCGCTTGTAGCTTTTGACGTCCTTGAAGCTCTTGCGTTCGCCGCCGCCCATGCCCAGGTAGAACTCTTTCACGTCCTCGTTGTTGCGCAGGTCGTCGGCGGCGCCGTCCATCACGATGCGGCCGCTCTCCATGATGTAGCCGTAGTCGGCGTAGCGCAGCGCCATGTTGGTGTTCTGCTCGGCGATGAGGAAGGTGACCTTCTCCTTGGTGTTGAGGTCTTTCACGATCTCGAACACCTCTTCCACGATCTGCGGCGCCAGGCCCATCGAAGGCTCGTCCAGCAGCACCACGCTGGGATTGGCCATGAGAGCACGGCCGATGGCGCACATCTGCTGCTCACCGCCCGAGGTGTAGGCCGCCTGGCTGGTGCGGCGGGTTTTCAGGCGCGGGAAGTAGTTGTAGACCTTGTCGAGGTTGGCCGCGATCTCGCCCTTGCTTGTGCGGGTGTAGCTGCCGGTGAGCAGGTTCTCTTCGATGGTGAGGTGGGCGAAGCAGTGCCGCCCTTCCATCACCTGCACCACACCCCGGTTGACCAGGTCGGCCGGCGACAGGTTCTCGATGCGCTCGCCGCGCAGTTCGATGCTGCCCTTAGTGACTTCGCCACGTTCGCCTTTGAGGAGGTTGGAGATGGCGCGCAGCGTGGTCGTCTTGCCTGCGCCGTTGCCGCCCAGGATGGCCGCGATGCCGCCTTCCGGCACGCTCAGCGACACGCCCTTGAGCACCAGGATGACGTGGTTGTAGATGACTTCGATGCCGTTGACGTTGAGGACGATGTTGGGTGTGCTCATGTGAGAACCTTTTGCGTGTCGGTGACCAATCGAAAGCGCCGCCTCGACGCTTTCGGTTGGCGGCCCGAGGGGCCGCTTGCCCTGTGCAACGCTGAGCGAGGCCCCAGCCGGGAACACCGCCGTGCCGGCTTTGCCGGACGGCTGGTGTTGCCCCTTGAGGAGGCGCGCGCAGCGCGGCGGGGTGGGCTCAGCTCTGGCAGTCGGCAGCCGCGCGGCGCGTCAGCTTCTTCTCGGCGGCGTACTTGTCGGCAGCGGCCTTGACCATGGGCTTGATGATTTGCTCATCGGCTTGCAGCCAGTCGCTGGAGAACTCCCACTTGCTGCCGGTCCAGGTGTGGATGCGGGCCCAGTTGGCGCCCACGTGGTCCTGGCAGCTGGTGGACACCGGGCGCAGGACGCCCTTGAAACCCAGCGCATCGAGCTTGGCCTGGGTCAGGTTCAGGTTCTCAAAACCCCAGCGCGCCTGTTCGGGCGACACCCACTTGCCCTTGCCAAAACGCTCCTGCGCGGCCCGCACACCTTCGACGGCGAACATCGCACTGATCAGGCCGCGCATGTACAGCACTTCGCCCACTTCTTCCTTGGGTCCGGTGCCCTGGCCCTTGGCGTGCAGCTTTTCCAGGATTTCCTTGGCGATGGCCGAGCCCTTTTCCGTGCCGTGCTGCATCGTCACCGCGTTGTAGCCCTTGGCCCCTTCGCCCACGTCCTTCACGTCGGGTTCGGCACCGGCCCACCACACGCCGTAGATCTTGTCGCGCGGGTAGCCGGTGGCCTGCGCTTCTTTCACCAGGGTGGAGTTCATCACGCCCCAGCCCCAGTTGATCACGTAGTCAGGGCGGTCACGGCGGATTTGCAGCCAGGTGGCTTTTTGCTCCACCCCGGGAGCCGTCACGGGCAGCAGGCTCAGTTGGAAGCCGTGCATCGCGGCACGTTCCTGCAGCGGCGGAATCGCTTCCTTGCCGAAGGGGCTGTCGTGGTAGACCAGCGCGATCTTCTTGCCCTTGAGCTTGTCCAGGCCACCTTCTTTTTTGCCGATGTGCTGGACGATGACGTCGGCCGCCTGCCAGTAGGTGCCGGCGATGGGGAAGTTCCACTTGAACACGCCGCCGTCGGCGGATTCGCTGCGGCCATAACCGGCGGTGATCAGCGGGATCTTGTCGATCGGGGCTTTTTCGGTCAGCGCGAAGGTGATGCCGGTGGACAGCGGCTGGAACACGGTGGCGCCACCGTTCTTGCCCTTCAGTCGCTCGTAGCACTCCACACCGCGGTCGGTGGCGTACCCGGTTTCGCATTCTTCGTACGACACCTTTACGCCATTGATGCCGCCGCGCACATTGGTGAGCTTGAGGTAGTCGGCGTAACCGTTGGCGAACGGCACGCCGTTGGGGGCGTAGGCACCGGTGCGGTACACCAGCGAGGGGAAGAACTGTTCCTTGGCCTGCGCGAACGCGCTGGGCGCGACCAAGGCGCTGGACAGCGTGGCGGTGGTGATGGCGGCAGCCAGGGCGAGTTGACGTAGCTTCATGGAATGTCTCCTATGTGTGGTTGAAGCAGGCGGGAGGGAAATCAAGAGGGACTCAAAGGGGCATCAGTGAGGGAAAGGCCACAGACGCAGCTTCTGTTTGCCGATGCTCCACAGCTTGGCCAGACCGTGGGGCTCCACGATCAGGAACCAGACAATCAGTGCGCCGAAAACCATGAACTCGGTGTGCGAGACCGTGGCGGTGGACACTTCGACGCCCACCAGGCCGCCCAGGAAAGGCAGGAACTGGTTGAGGAAGATGGGCAACACCACGATGAAGGCCGCGCCGAAGAAGCTGCCCATGATGGAGCCCATGCCACCGATGATGACCATGAACAGCAGTTGGAAGGAGCGGTCCACCGAGAAGGCGGCGGGCTCCCACGAGCCCAGGTGCACGAAGCCCCACAGGCCGCCGGCCACGCCAATGATGAAGGAGCTGACCGCGAAGGCGCTGAGCTTGGCGTACATGGGGCGGATGCCGATCACGGCAGCGGCCACGTCCATGTCGCGGATGGACATCCACTCACGGCCAATGGCCGAGCGCACCAGGTTTTTGGCCAGCAGCGCGAAGACCACCAGGAAGCCCAGGCAGAAGAGGTACTTCTCCACCGGGGTGTCGATCTTCCAGCCCAGCACCTGCAGGTTGGACACAGACACCGAGCCCGACGCGTTGTTGTTGGTGAACCAGCCCACGCGCAGGAACATCCAGTCGCAGAAGAATTGCGCCGCCAGCGTGGCCACCGCAAGGTACAGGCCCTTCACGCGCAGGCTGGGGATGCCGAAGAACATGCCCACCAGCGTGGCGAAGAAGCCCCCGGCCAGCAGCGCCACGATCAGCGGCATGCCCTCGATGCGGATGTAGGTGTTGTAGGCCATGTAGGCGCCCACCGCCATGAAGGCGCCCGAGCCGAGCGAAATCTGCCCGCAGTAGCCCACCAGGATGTTCACGCCCAGAGCGGCCAGCGCCAGGATCAGGAACGGGATCAGGATGGCGCGGAACATGTACTCGTCCACCAGGAATGGCACGCCGATGAAGGCGAACGCGATCAGCGCGAGGATGGCCCAGCGGTCCTGCGCGATCGGGAAGATCTGCTGGTCGGCCGAGTAGGAGGTCTTGAACTGACCGTTTTCTCTGTAGAACATGTCTCAATCCCTCAAACGCGGTCGATGATTTTTTCGCCAAAGAGTCCCTGCGGCCGGAACAGCAGGAAGACGAGC
>DASUIK010000007.1:0-6537 GCA_036279795.1 Burkholderiaceae bacterium
GGCGGGGCCTGGCCCTGACCGATGCCGGCCAGGCCGCCCTGCCGCTGGCCGAACAAATCTTCCAGCTGGGCGAACAGCTGCACCACACGGTGCGCGACGCCGCCACCCACACCCAGGTGCGGCTGGCGGTGGGCATATCGGACGGGCTGCCCAAGCTGGCCGTGCGCGACCTGCTGGCGCCCGCGCTGGCCGAGCCCCACTTGCGCCTGCTGTGCCACGAGGACGAGTTCGAAGACCTGCTGGGCGACCTGGCCCTGCACCGGCTGGACGTGGTCTTGTCCGACCGCGCCGCGCCGCCCAACCCCAACCTGCGCCTGTACAGCCACCCGCTGGGCAGCTCGCCGCTGGGCTGGTACGCGCCCCCGCAGTGGCTGGCACAGGCGCAGGTGGACTTTCCGCACAACCTGGCCTCGGTGCCGGTGTTGCTGCCCAGCGCCCACACGGCGGTGCGCCCGCGCATCGACCACTGGTTCGAGCGCCACGGGGTGTCGCCGCGTGTGGTGGGCGAGTTCGAAGACAGCGCGCTGCTCAGCACCTTCGGCGCCTCAGGCCTGGGCGTGTTCCCCGCGCCCGACCGCATGCGCGAGACACTCACCCAGCGCTACGGTGTGGCCTGGTTCGCCGAGGTGGATGGGGTGCTGGAGCACTTTTTTGCCATCGGCACCGAACGCAAGGTGCAGCACCCGCTGGTCAAACGCCTGCTGGGCCGGGGCTGACGCACCGGGGACTCACGCCCAGACGCCCTCCAGCGCCGCCAACGCGCTGGCGATCACCGGTTCACCGGCGCGGGCGGCCAGGCAGACAAAACTGAGGTCGCACTCCAGCGCCACGCGGTCGGCCACCACCAGGCCGTGCGCCTGCGCTTCGCGCATCGCAATCGAATCGCGCACCAGGCTCAGGCCCACGCCACTTTTCACCAGGTCCAGCATCGAGGCCTCCTGATCGACCAAGGCCACGCGGCGCGGCTCCATGCCCGTGAGCGAGCCCGACCCGAACACGCGGCGCAAGAGACGGTGGTGGGCGCTGGCGGCGGGCGTGGCCAACCAAGGCAATGCGGCCAGTGCCTTCCAGTCCTTGCCGCGCACCTGTGGGCCCCAGCCGGCGGGCGCCAGAACGCGGTAGCTGAAGCGTGCCAGCGTGCGCCATTGGTAGGGCAAACCGGCGGGATCGTCGGGCAAATTGAGGAAAAAGCCCACGTCCAGATCGCCCCGCATCACCTGGGCCAACACATCGCCGCTCATGCCCTGGCGCAACTCGGTGCCGATCTGGGGGGCCGACTCCACCAGCGCTTTCAGGAAAGCCCCGAGGCGGGTGAACTCGGGGTCGAGGATGGTGCCGATGCGCAGCGTGCCGCGCACCGTGTGGTGCAGCGCGGCGGCGGCCTGTCCAAAATCGGCCAGGGCCGACAAGGCTTTGTCGGCCAGCGGCAGCAAGGCCGCGCCGTCTTGGGTGAGGGCCATGCCCTGGGGCGTGCGCGTGAACAGCGTGAGGCCGGTGGCCTCGGCCAAGCCCTTGAGCTGCAAGCTCACCGCCGGCTGGCTCAGGTGCAGGCGCTGGGCCGCGCGCGACACATTGCCCTCACGCGCCACAGCGACAAAAGCGCGCAAGGTCTGCGGATCGGTGGCACCCAGTGAGGGGACTTTCATATTTGTGTCGCTTATATTGAAATTTTGGCGATTTCATTGGATTTTGTCTGCTGCCGCCAGCACACTCGGCTGCACACCAACGGATCAACCCCATCAGCGTCACTGATATCAGCAACGCCACGCCCCATCCGACACACACCATGAGCGACCCCACGTTTGATTACATCGTCATCGGCGGCGGCACGGCCGGCAGCCTGTTGTGCAACCGGCTCAGCGCCGACCGTTCCAAGCGTGTGCTGCTGATCGAAGCCGGCCAGAAGGACGACTACCACTGGGTGCACATCCCGGTGGGTTACCTGTACTGCATCGGCAACCCACGCACCGACTGGCTGTACCAGACCGAGCCCGACGCCGGCCTCAACGGCCGCCGCCTGCGTTACCCGCGCGGCAAGGTGCTGGGCGGCTGCTCCAGCATCAACGGCATGATTTACATGCGCGGCCAGGCGCGCGACTACGAGCGCTGGGCCGAGCTGACCGGCGATGACGACTGGCGCTGGGCATCCTGCCTGGCCGATTTCAAACGGCACGAAGACCACCACCTGGGCGCCAACCCCCACCACGGCGCGGGCGGCGAATGGCGGGTGGAGAAGCAGCGCCTGCGCTGGGACGTGCTGGACGCGTTTTCACAGGCGGCGCAGCAGGCGGGCATCCCGTCCAGCAGCGACTTCAACACCGGTGACAACGAAGGCGTGGGCTACTTCGAGGTCAATCAGAAGGCCGGCTGGCGCTGGAACACCGCCAAGGCCTTCTTGCGCCCCACCTGCTACGGCCGTGGCAACTTCGAAATGTGGACCGGTGCCCAGGTGGCCAAGCTGGTGCTCGAAACCCAAGCCGACGGCAGCCAGCGCTGCGTGGGCGCCCAGGTGTGGGACGGCAAGGAGATGGTCACCGCCCGTGCCTCGGCCGAGGTGCTGCTGTCTGCGGGCAGCATCGGCTCGCCCCAGATCCTGCAACTCTCGGGCATCGGACCGGCCGACCTGCTGCACCAGCACGGCATCGCGCCGGTGGTGAACCTGCCCGGCGTGGGCGCCAACCTGCAAGACCACCTGCAGATCCGCGCGGTGTTCCAGGTGCAGGGCGTCAAGACGCTCAACACCCTGGCCAACAGCCTGTGGGGCAAGGCCATGATCGGACTGGAGTACGCGCTCAAGCGCAGCGGCCCCATGAGCATGGCGCCCAGCCAGCTCGGCGCCTTCACCCGCAGCGACCCGGGCCAACCCCACCCCAATGTGGAGTACCACGTGCAACCGCTGAGCCTGGAGGCGTTTGGCGAACCACTGCACAACTTCCCGGCCTTCACCGCGAGCGTGTGCAACCTCAACCCCAGTAGCCGGGGCACGGTTCAGATCAAGAGCGGCGATTTCCGCGACGCCCCGGCCATCGCACCCAACTACCTGAGCACGCCCGAGGACCGCCAGATCGCGGCCAACAGCCTGCGCCTGACGCGCCGCATCGTGGGGCAATCGGCCCTGGCCAAATACCAGCCCAAGGAAATCAAGCCCGGCGTGCAGTACCAGAGCGACGAAGACCTGGCCCGCCTGGCCGGCGACATCGCCACCACCATCTTCCACCCCGTCGGCACCACGGCCATGGGCCGCGACGGCGACCCCATGGCCGTGCTCGACAGCCACCTTCGCCTGCGCGACGGCCAAGGTGGCCGGGTGGCCGGCCTGCGGGTGGTGGACGCTGGCGCCATGCCGACCATCACCAGCGGCAACACCAACAGCCCCACACTGATGATGGCGGAGAAGGCTGCCGCATGGATTCGTGCGGGCCGATGAACGGTTGTGGTGCCTCGGGTAATCCCTATGCCCAGTTGCGGTGCATGTTTTTTACAATTCGCGCACTCGCACCGGGGTGACTTGAAAAAGCGCGCCGATGTACCGCGAGGGACCGAGGAGACAACCGAAGTCGAACAACATATCCCCAGCGTCCCCAAGAGATGCAAAACATTCAACCGCGCCGGCACTTGCCGGCGTTTTTTTTGCCTGGTCGGGCCACCATAGACTCGGTGCCATGCAGACCGCCGCTCCGCCCCCACCCGCCGCCCTCCGCCTGCGCGACCAGACCGACTACCTGCGCCTGCTGGGCGCCCGCGTGACAGGCGGCGCCGCCAACCAGATGCTCATGGTGGCCCTGGGCTGGCAGATGTACGACCTGACCGGCAGCGCGTGGGATCTCGGGCTGGTCGGCCTGGCCCAGTTTCTGCCCGCCCTGCTGCTCACCCTGCCGGCGGGCCATTGGGTGGACCAGCACGACCGGCGCCTGCTGCTGGCGGGCAGCCTGGGCCTGCAATGTGTGGTGGCGGTCTGCCTCACGGTGTCCAGTGCCCAACAGTGGACCAGCGCCCAGATGATCCTGGTCCTGTCCATCCTGCTGGGCATGGCGCGCGCCTTGCAAATGCCCGCTCAGCAAGCCCTCATGCCCACCTTGGTGCCGCCCACCTTGCTGCCGCGCGCGGTGGCGGCGGCCAGCTCGTCCATGCAGGCCGCCATCATCGCGGGGCCAGCGCTGGGTGGCCTGTTGTACGCGCTGGGGCCTCGGCTGTCGGCCCTGGCCACCCACACCGGGCTCGGCCACCCTTCGGCCGCGCAGTGGGGCGCGGCCCTGGTCTATGGCGTGTCCCTGCTGCTGCTGGGCGTGGCGGTGGCCGGTGTGTTGGCCATCCGGCAACGGCCACAGCCCAGCCAACGCATGGCCCCCGGCCTGGCCCAGTTGACGGCGGGCATCAGCTTCATCTGGCACCGCCCCGTGATGCTGGGCGCCATTTCGCTGGACCTGTTTGCGGTCCTGCTGGGCGGGGCCACGGCGCTGTTGCCCATCTTCGCGCGCGACATCCTGCACACCGGCCCCGAAGGCCTGGGCTTGCTGCGTTCGGCGCCCGCCCTGGGCGCGGTGGTGGTGGGGCTGTACCTGGCGCGGGTGCCCATTGAGCGGCGGGCCGGCCGCAAGCTGCTGCAATCGGTGGCGGTGTTTGGCCTGGCCATGGTCGGTTTTGCCCTGAGCACCTCGTTCTGGATGGCCTTCGGGGTGCTGCTCGTCAGCGGCGCGGCCGACATGGTCAGCGTCGTCATCCGCCAGTCGCTGGTGCAGCTGGAAACGCCCGACGAGATGCGTGGCCGCGTGGGCGCGGTGAACTCGGTCTTCATCGGCGCGAGCAACCAACTCGGTGAGTTCGAATCGGGCGCCACCGCTGCCGTGCTGGGGCCGGTCGGCTCGGTGCTGCTCGGCGGCGTGGGCACGCTGGCCATCGTGGCGCTGTGGTTCAAATGGTTTCCGGCGCTGGCGCAGCGGGACCGGCTCCAGCCCGATGCGCCACCCCACCGGGTGTAGGCGGGAGACCAAGTGCCAACCGGACGCTCGACCGTCCCGGCCACCTACGCGGTGGCCGTGCGCACCTTGTGCGACTTCACCGCGCGCCAGGGCGACCTGGACACCCGCTTCACACCCGGCCCCACCTCGGCCCAAGGCCAGGAAGGCCACCGCCTGGTGGCCAGCCGCAGGCCGGCGCACTGGAACGCCGAGGTCGGCCTGAGCGGCCGCTGGCGCCACCTGCTCGTGCGGGGCCGGGCCGACGGCGTGGACGTGCAGGCGCGGCGCGTGGAAGAAATCAAAACCCACCGGGGCCCGATCGAGCGGGTGCCCGCGAACCACCGGGCCTTGCACTGGGCGCAGGCCCGCACCTACGGCTGGCTGCTGTGCGAGCAGGAAGGCTGGCCTGAGGTGGAGGTGGCGCTGGTGTATTTCGACCTCGACGACCAGACCGAGACCGTGCTGAGCGAAAGCCACAGTGCGGCCGATTTGCGCGACCACTTCGAGTCCCTGTGCGAGCGCTTTCTGCACTGGGCCGATCAAGAAGCCGACCACCGCACACGGCGCGACGAAGCGCTGCGCCAGCTCGCCTTCCCCTTCGGCCACTTCCGCGCCGGCCAGCGCGAACTGGCCGAGGCCGTGTACCGCGCCCACACCCACCACCGGTGCCTGCTGGCACAAGCCCCCACCGGCATTGGCAAAACGGTGGGCACGCTGTTCCCGGCGCTGCGCGCGCTGCCCGCCACCGGCACCAGGGTGGGCACCGACCAGCTCTATGCCCTGAGCGCCAAAACCCCCGGCCGCCAGCTCATGCTCGACGGCCTGGCACGCCTGCAAGCCCGCACACCCGCCCTCCCCCTGCGCACGCTGGAACTGGTGGCGCGCGACAAGGCCTGCGAACACCCCGACAAAGCCTGCCACGGCGACTCGTGCCCCCTGGCCCAAGGCTTTTACGACCGCCTGCCCGCCGCCCGCGAAGCCGCCGTGCAAGCCGCCCGCATGGACCGCGCCCAAGTGCGCGACATCGCCCTGGCGCATCGCATCTGTCCCTACTATCTCATCCAGGCCCTGGTGCGGTGGAGCGATGTGGTGGTGGGCGACTACAACCACTTCTTCGACCCCTTCGCCATGCTGCACGCGCTGGTGGCCAATGAAGAACGCAGCGCCGCCCTGCTGGTGGACGAGGCCCACAACCTGGTCGAGCGCGCCCGCGCCATGTACAGCGCGGCGCTGGACTTCGACGGCCTGTGCGCCGTGCGGCGGCTGGTGCCCAAGGGCCTCAAGCGCGCCTTCAACCGCCTGCACAAGGCCTGGGTCGGCCTGCTCAACCACCACGACCGCCCCTACCAGGTGCTGGAGGCGCTGCCGCCCGACTGGTCCAGCGCGCTGCAGGGCGCGGTGGCGGCCGTGGCCGAGCACCTGGCGGAACACCCCACCGACGAAGCCGACGGCCCGCTGACCCGCTGGTACTTCGCCGCGCTGTTTTTCCAGACCCTGGCCGAGTCGCTGGGCGCCCCTTCGCTGCTCGACCTGAGCCAGGACCAGGGCGGCACGCGGAGCCTGCGCAACGTGGTGCCGG
>DASUIK010000008.1:0-2523 GCA_036279795.1 Burkholderiaceae bacterium
GCCGTGGTCGGCGTAGCCGCGTTCCTGGGATCGTCTGATTGTCAGCATCTGGGTTCTCCTTCGTGTGGGTGGTCGATGTCCATGACTGTAGGCCTCGCTCGCCCTTGCCGGGGGCTGGGGCTTTGATGCCATCATTCAAAACAATTGAATAGAATTTTGCCCATCATGCAAAACCCACGCAGTGCGCTTTCGCCCGAAAACCTTAAGCTCATCGACACCGTGGCCCGCCAGGGCAGCATGGCTGCAGCGGCGCGCGAACTGGGCCTGGTGCCCAGCGCCCTGACCTACCGCGTGCGCCAGGTGGAGGACGCGCTGGACGTGCTGCTGTTCGACCGCAGCGCCCGCCGCGCCCAGCTCACCCCGGCCGGCGCCGAACTGCTGCGCGCGGGCGAACACCTGCTGCTGGAACTCGACGCCGTGGCCCAGCGCGTCAAGCGCATCGCCACCGGCTGGGAACCGCAACTCACCATCGCGGCCGACGCCATCATCGCGCGCAGCACCTTGTTTGAACTGTGCGAGGCCTTTTACGCCCTGGGCGCGCCCACCCAGCTCAAGCTGCGCGCCGAAACCCTCACCGGCACCTGGGAGAGCGTGCTCAGCGGCAGCGCGGACCTCGCATTGGGCGTGGCGGCGGACCTCACCCCTTCGACAGGCATCGCGCTCGCCGACATGGGGCACTTGCCCTTCATTTTTGTGGTGGCGCCGCACCACCCGCTTGCAGGGATCGAAGGCAAACTCAGTGATGCCCAGTTGCAACCACACCGGGTGGTGGCCGTCGCAGACTCCACCCAGCGTGGACGCAGCGTGAGTCTGGGCATTTTGCCGGGACAGGAGGTGCTGACCGTGCCCACCATGCTGCACAAGCTCGAAGCCCAACTGCGTGGCCTGGGGTGTGGCTTTCTGCCCCAGCCGCTGGTACAGCCCTACATCGACGCAGGCCTGCTGGTGACCAAACCGGTGGCCCGCCCCACCCGCGTGGTGCGCGTGGCCTACGCCTGGTGCGTCAGCGGCACCGGCCGCAAAGTCGAAGGGCGGGCGCTGAACTGGTGGCTGGACCAATTGCGCCACCGCAACACCCGCCAGGCCTTGCTGGAAAACCACCACCGCAGCTGACGCGGCGGCTGTTACAGTGGCTTCAACAACTCCCCACGGTGACCATGAACAAGAAGCGCCCTTCCGCCCCCAAAGCCACCCGTCCCCCGGACCCCGCTGCCACCACCACACCACAACGCCATATCGCCGTCATTGGCGCCGGCATGGCCGGTGTGGTGTGCGCCCGCACCCTGGTGCAAGCCGGCCACCGCGTCAGCCTGTTTGAGAAAAGTCGGGGTTTCGGCGGCCGCATGGCCACCCGCCACACCGAGTTTGGCGACTTCGACCACGGCGCCCAGTACTTCACCGTGCGCGACCCACGTTTTGTGACCCTGCTCAAGACGGTGCCGGCCCTGGCCCGCCCTTGGAGCGCCAACACCGTGCGCGTGCTCGACGAACTGGGCCATGTGCTGGCCAGCGCCCCCCCGCCCAGCGAGGCGCACTTTGTGGGCGCACCCAGCATGAACACCCTGGTGCGCCACTGGGCCCAGCCGCTGAACGACGGCAGCCTGAGCGCCGACACCCTGCTTGAAACACGCGTCACCCACATCGAACGCGATGCGTTGGACGCCACCCGTTGGCAGTTGCGCACCGAAGGCCCGGCCGACGCCCAGCATGTGTACGGCGGGTTCGACCAGGTGGTGCTGGCCCTGCCCAACGTGCAGGCCGACAGCCTGCTGCGCGCCAGCGGCCTGCTCCCCGCCCTGCGCGAAGCCATGGCCCACGTGACGGTGGCCCCCTGCTGGACGCTGATGGTGGCCTACCCCAACGCGATGCAACCCGGCCTGAGCCACCTGGGGCCCCACTGGAACGCCGCGCGCAGCACCCACCACCGCATCAGCTGGCTGGCGCGTGAATCGAGCAAGCCTGGGCGCAGCCCCATCGAGCGCTGGACCATTCAGGCCAGCCCCGCCTGGTCGGCCGAGCACCTGGAAGACGACGCCGACCGCGTCAAGGCCAAGATGCTCAAGGGTTTTGCCCAGATCACCGGCATCCGAGCCGAACCCGGCCATGCCGTCACCCACCTGTGGCGCTACGCCCAAACCCAGCAGCCCCTGGGCCAGCCCTTCCTGTGGGACGCAGAAGCCGGCATTGGCCTGTGTGGCGACTGGTGCCTGGGCCACCGGGTGGAAAACGCCTTTGTGTCGGGCCTTGAGTTGGCGTTGAAAGTCGCTTGACCAGGAACTACATCGGTCGGTTTGCGCCCTCCCCCACGGGGCCGCTGCATGCGGGCTCGCTGGTCGCGGCACTGGCCAGCTGGCTGGATGCCCGAGCACACGGTGGCACTTTGCTGGTGCGCATCGAAGACGTGGACACGCCGCGCTGTGTGCCCGGTGCCGACCGCCTGATCCTGCAGCAGTTGGCCGCCTGTGGCCTGGTGAGTGACGGGCCGGTGCTGTGGCAGTCCCAGCGAGGCCCTGCCTACCAACA
>DASUIK010000009.1:0-7905 GCA_036279795.1 Burkholderiaceae bacterium
AAGGGTGTGTCGCTGTTCCTGCTGCCGCGCGATCTGGCCGAGGGCACCCACAACCGCTACCGCATCATCCGCCTCAAGGACAAGCTGGGCACACGCTCCATGGCCAGCGGCGAAATCCGCCTGGAAGGCGCGCGCGCCTGGCTGGTGGGCGAACGTGGCCGGGGCTTCGCGCAAATGGCCGACATGGTCAACAACTCGCGCCTGTCCAACGGCGTGCGCGCCGCCGGCCTGATGCGCCGAGCCACCACCGAGGCCCTGCACATCGCGCGCGAACGGGAAGCCTTCGGCAAGCGCCTTGTCGACCTGCCGCTGATGCAGCGCTCATTGCTCAAGCTGCTGTTGCCCACGGAGCAAGCTCGCACGATGGTGTTTCAGACCGCCGAGGCCCTGCGCCGCGCCGACGCTGGCGAGCCGGGTGCCTATGCGCTGGCACGCATCCTTACGCCACTGATCAAATTCCGCGCATGCCGCGATGCCCGCAAGGTCACGGGCGACGCCATGGAGGTGCGTGGTGGTTGCGGCTACATCGAGGAATGGAGCGATCCGCGCCTGGTGCGCGACGCCCACCTGGGCTCGATCTGGGAAGGCACCAGCAACATCGTCGCACTGGACGTTCTGCGCGCGGTCAAGCGCGAGCGGTCGCTGGACGCGCTGGCCACCCACCTGCGTGGCCTGGTGGCCGAACTGCCCACGGGCGATGGCCTGCGCGCCACGCTGGAAGAGACCCTGCCCCGCGCCATCGCACTGACCGAAACCGCCTGCGCCGACGGCGGTGAGGCGCTGGCGCGCCGCGCCGCCTCCGCCCTCTACCACCTCACCACCGCCACCGCCATGGCCTGGGAAGCGCAGCGCCTGGGCCAGCCTCAGCGCCGCACCCTGGCCGGGCTGGTGCTGCGCCACCGCCTGCTGCCCAGCAACCCGCTGGCACCCGATGAGCCCCTTTCCCCCGATGCCCTGGCCTTGCTGGCCTGAGCCCCACACAACAACGATCCGGAGACACCACATGCACACCCGCCGCCACATCCTCACCGCCCTGGGCATGGCCTGCCTGGCGCCCACCGCCTTTGCACAAACCGGGCCCTTCCCGAGCAAAACCCTCAGCCTGGTGGTGCCCTACGCGCCCGGCGGCCCCACCGACGCCATGGCACGCACCCTGGCCACCGCGCTCAAGCCGGTGCTGGGCCAGACCGTGATCGTGGAGAACAAAGCCGGCGCCGGCGCCAACATCGGCGCGGAAGCCGTGGCACGCGCTGAGGCCGATGGTCACACCATGCTGTTCGGCACCTCGGCGCCGCTGGCCATCAATCCCTACCTCTACCCCAAACTCAACTACGACCCCGAGAAGCACTTCGCACCGGTCATCCAGGTCGGCTACCTGCCCAACGTGCTGGTGGTGCACCCGGGCGTGCCGGCCAAAACGGTGCAGGAGCTGATCGCCCATACCAAGGCGAACCCAGGCAAGCTGGCCTTCGCCTCCTCGGGCAGCGGCGCCTCCTCGCATCTGGCGGGCGTGCTGTTCAACATGAAGGCCGGCACCGACATCCAGCACATCCCCTACAAGGGCACCGGCCCCGCACTCAACGACCTGCTGGGTGGCCAGGTGCAGATGTCCTTCACCGATGTGCTGACCGCCTTGCCCCACATCCAGGCCGGCAAGCTGCGGGTGCTGGGCGTGACCTCCATCGCCCGCTCGCGTGCCCTGCCTGATGTGCCCACCCTGGCCGAGCAGGGCCTCAAGGACTTCGACGCCAGCGTGTTCTTCGGCATCGTGGTCCCGGCCGGCACGCCGCAGGCCGTGGTCAGCCGCCTGAACGCCGCCTACGCCCAGGTGCTGCAGCAACCCGACGTGAAGGAGCGCCTGGCCAAGCAGGGCCTGGAGCCACCACCACAGTACACCCCGGCCCAACTCGCCGTCTACATGCGCCGCGAGGCGGCCAAGTGGCGCGAGGTCATCAAAACATCCGGCGCCACCGCCGACTGAGGGCCGCCATGAACGCCCCCACCTCCACCGGCGCCCTGGCGGGCATCCGCGTCATCGACGCGTCGCGCATCCTCGGCGGCCCCTACTGCGGCCAGATCCTGGGCGACCACGGCGCCGAGGTGCTCAAGATTGAGCCACCCCAGGGCGACGACACCCGCGCCTGGGGTCCGCCCTTCCGCGAAGGTGTGGCTTCCTACTACATGGGCCTGAACCGAAACAAGCGCGGCACCCGGCTGGACCTGGCCAGTGAAGGCGGGCGCGAGGCCTTGCTGTCGCTGCTGGAGGGCGCCGACGTGCTGGTCGAAAACTTCAAGACCGGCACGATGGAAAAATGGGGCCTGGGCTATGAGCAACTGGCAGAACGTTTCCCGCGCCTGATCCACTGCCGGGTCAGCGGCTTCGGCGCCGACGGCCCGCTGGGGGGATTGGCCGGCTACGATGCCGCCGTGCAGGCGATGACCGGCATCATGAGTGTCAACGGCGAGGCCGGTGGCGAACCACTGCGCGTGGGCCTGCCAGTGGTGGACATGGTGACCGGCCTGAACGCCGCGCTGGGCGTGCTGCTGGCGTTGCAAGAGCGTGCGCGCAGCGGTCGGGGCCAGTTCGTCGAGGCCAGTCTCTACGACTGTGGCCTCTCACTGCTGCACCCGCACGCGGCCAACTGGTTCATGGACGGGCGCGAGGCTCGGCTCACCGGCAACGCCCACCCCAACATTTACCCCTATGACGCCTTCCCCACGGGCACAGAACCCATCTTCCTGGCGGTGGGCAACGACCGCCAGTTCGCCCTGCTGTGCCGCCATCTCGGTGCGCCCGA
Organism: Burkholderiaceae bacterium; assembly: GCA_036279795.1. Lineage (GTDB taxonomy): Bacteria > Pseudomonadota > Gammaproteobacteria > Burkholderiales > Burkholderiaceae_C > Hydrogenophaga. Next base: position 2,799 of record DASUIK010000009.1, read on the forward strand.
GACGGCGCAAGACCCCGACTACGCGGCGGCCGGTGCGCGCTCGGTGAACCGCGCCACGCTGCGCGAATGGCTCATCGAACGCCTGGCAACGCTGGATGGCGCACACCTCGCCCAGCAGCTGATGGACATCGGCGTGCCCTGCGCACCGGTGCTGTCGGTCAGTGCCGCGCTCAAGCACCCGCACACGGTGCACCGCGAGATGGTGGTGAAAATTGGCGAGGGCTACGAGGGCGTCGCCTCGCCCATCAAGCTCAGCCGCACACCGGCCACCTATCGCCTAGCACCGCCATTGGACTGAACGTCAGACGACCTGACCGTACTCTTTAAGGACCCGGCGCAAGGTGCCGGCCAAATCCTCGGCCACAAACTTGGGCACGTAGGCGTCGGCGCCGACGCTGCGCACGTGGTCTTCGTTGGTGGCGCCCGACAGCGAGGAGTGGATGACCACCGGCAAGGCCCTCATCTTGGGGTCCTGCTTGATCATGCGGGTGAGGGTGAAACCGTCCATCTCAGGCATTTCCAGGTCGGTCAACACCAGGGCCACCTTGTCGTGGATGTCGCGGCCTTGTGCGGTGCACTCGGCGTTGATGGACTGCAATTTCTCCCATGCCTCCTGGCCGGTCTTGCACATCACGTAGGGCAGGTTCATGGCCTGCAGGCCTTGCTCGATCATGACGCGCGCCACGAAGGAGTCGTCGGCGGCCACGATCATGGTGCCTTCCTTGAGCTTGACCTGCGGGCCCACGTTCTCGGGCGTCATCTCGCCGTCGCTGGTGGGCATGACCCGGCGCAGGATGGACTCCACGTCCAGCACCTGCACCAGACGTTGTCCGTTCACGTCGTCGTCCAGCCGTGCGATGCTTGTGACCATGCCACCGGCGGCGCTGTTCTCGGCGCTGAGCACCTGTTTCCAGTCCAGTCGCACGATCTCTTCCACGCCCTCCACCGCAAACGCCTGGGTGGTGCGCGCGTATTCCGTCACCAACATGATGTTGTGGCCGGTCTTGGGAATGTTGCCCGTAACGGCGGAGAGGTCGATCACGGGGATGATCTGCCCGCGCAGGTTGACCACCCCCATCACATGCTGCGGTGCACCCGCCATGGCCGTCACCGGTGGCATGGCCACGATCTCGCGGATCTTGAAGACGTTGATGCCAAACAGCTCGGAGCGCTCGCCCTGGGCGTCGCCACCCAGCCGGAACAGCAGCATCTCGAACTTGTTGGAACTGGTGAGCTTGGTCCGCTCGTCGATTTCTTGTTGTACGCTGCTCATGAAAACCCCGCTCCCCGAAGAATGGTTGACATTTCATTCTAGAGAGCCTGGCGCACTCCCACAAACTCTTTTTGAGGCGGCCCTCGCCGTCCCAGGACCACACACCGTGCAACTGACCCGCATCCTTGCCATCCGCCATGGCGAAACCGCCTGGAACCGCGACACCCGCATCCAGGGCCACATCGACATCCCGCTCAACGAGCGCGGGCAGTGGCAGGCCCGGCGCGCCGCCGAGGCCCTGCGCGACGAACCTATTGCCGCCGTCTACAGCAGCGACCTGGCCCGGGCCCACGCCACGGCGCAAGCCATTGCCGCAGTGCGGGGCCTGCCCGTGCACACCCATGCCGGCCTGCGTGAACGCCACTTCGGCAGGTTCGAAGGCAAGACCTGGAACGAAATCGAAACCGGTTGGCCCGACGAAGCCCTGGCCTGGCGCAAGCGGGTGCCCGACTTTGCGCCCGAAGGCGGCGAAAACCTGCTGACCCTGCGCGAACGCATCGCCAACACCGTGCACGAACTGGCCGCGCGCCACCCGGGCGAGCAGGTGGTGATGGTGGCCCACGGCGGCGTGCTCGATGTGTTGTACCGCCTGGCCACCGGCCAGGACATCCAGGCGCCCCGCACCTGGACGCTTGACAATGCTGGCATCAACCGCCTGCTCTGGACTCCTGAAGGCCTGACCCTGGTGGGCTGGGCCGATATCGGCCACCTGCAGGACGACGCCGACGCGCCCCTGGACGAGTCCACAACATGAACCGACCCGCACGCCCTGGCGACCCAGTCGCCGCCATCGATACCCCCGCCCTGGTCATCGGCCTCGACGCCATGGAGCGCAACCTCGCCCGCATGGCCACCTTTGCACGCGATCACCGCGTGCGCCTGCGCCCCCACGCCAAGATGCACAAAAGCGCTGAGCTCGCGCGCCTGCAGATGGCCCACGGCGCGGTGGGCGTGTGCGTGCAGAAGACCGCCGAGGCCGAGGCCCTGGCCGCCGGCGGCGTGAACAACATCTACATCAGCAACGAGGTGATTGCACCGGCCAAACTGGCCCGCGTGGCCGCGCTTGCGCTGCGGCTGCAACATGACGGTGGCCAGCTGGCCATCGCGGTGGACAGCGAACATGGCATTGCCGCACTGGCCGACGCCATGCACCACGCTCACGGCGCCCACATCGATGTGTTCATCGACGTGGACATTGGCCACGGCCGCTGTGGCGTGCCCCCGGGCGAGCCGGCCCTGGCGCTGGCCCGCGCCATCGCACCCCACCGCGCACTGCGCCTGGTGGGCCTGCACGCCTACCACGGCAGCGCCCAGCACCAGCGCGACGCCACCACCCGCCAGGCCACGCACACGCGCTCGGCACAGATGGTGCGCGACACGCGCGACCTGCTGATCCGGCACGGTTTTGGCCCCTTGCTGGTGACGGGCGCGGGCACCGGCACCTACCCACTGGAAACCGCCAGCGGCCTGTGGGGCGAACTGCAGACGGGCTCCTACCTGTTCATGGACGCCGACTACGCGAGCAACCAGCACACGGCCGATGCGCCGGCCTTCGAACACGCGCTGTTCGTCAAGGCCCAGGTGGTGAGCCGCCAGGGCGACCGCGCCGTGTGCGACGCCGGCCACAAGAGCCACGCCATCGACAGTGGCCTGCCCACGGTTCTGGTGCCCACAGGCCTGGCATTCGCCAACGGCGGCGACGAACACGGCGTGCTGCGCGCGGTCACCCCCGATGCGGTGCTGCCCGCCATCGGCGACACCGTGTGGCTTATCCCCGGCCACTGCGACCCCACGGTCAACCTGCACGACTGGCTGGTAGGCGTGCGTGGCGGGCTGCAGCAGGGTTTTGTCGAGCGGCTGATCCGGGTTGATGCGAGGGGCGCGCTGACCTGAGCGACGCCACAATCGCCGGCATGAATCTCAGCTCCAGCCAGATCATCGTTCTGGCCACGCCCGTTTTCCTGCTGCTCATCGCCGCCGAATACGCCTACGGCCGCGCCAAGGGGCGCAACACCTACCGGCTCAACGACGCCGTCAACAGCATCTCGCTGGGCATGCTCAGCGAAGTGACCAAGGTGCTCACGATGTTGCTGCGCGTGGGCATCTACACCGCCGTGTACCACGCCGCCGCCATGGGCCCGGGCCCGGAGTTCTGGACCACCTGGTACGGCTGGCTGCTGGCCCTGGTGTTCTACGACTTTTGCTACTACTGGCTGCACCGTGGCGGACACGAGGTGGCGGTGCTGTGGGCCGCCCACGTGGTGCACCACCAGAGCGAGGACTACAACCTGTCCACCGCGCTGCGCCAAACCAGCAGCGGCGCCCTGCTGGGCTGGGTGTTTTACGTGCCCATGGCGGTGGCGGGCGTGCCGCCCATTGTGTTCGCGGTGGTGGGCCTGATCGACCTGCTCTACCAGTTCTGGATCCACACCGAACACGTGCCCAAACTCAGCTGGTTCGACCGCGTGTTCGCATCGCCCTCCAACCACCGGGTGCACCACGCCGTCAACGACCGCTACCTGGACAAGAACTACGGCGGCATCCTTATCGTGTGGGACCGGCTGTTCGGCAGCTTCAAGGAAGAAGACGAGACATGTGTCTACGGCACCCGCAGCCCGCTGCGCAGCTGGGACCCGCTGTGGGCCAACACCGAGGTCTATTGGTCCCTGCTGAAAGACACTTGGCACGCCCGCCGCTGGGCCGACAAGCTGCGCGTGTGGTTCAAGCCCCCCGGCTGGCGCCCGGCCGACGTGGCGGCGCGTTTCCCCAAACCACCGTTTGACGCGGCCGCGCTGCAACGCTTCGACCCGCCCTTGCCCCGCGCCACGGCCTGGCTTGCGGGTTTGCAGTTCGTGGCGCTGCTGGGCGGCGTGGCGGCGTTTTTGTGGCAGGTGGACGGCTGGCCACTGGCCACGGCCTGCGTCTGGCTGCTGGCGCTCACCGCCAGCCTGTGGGGCGTGGGTGCGCTGCTGCAAGGTCGCATCAGCGCCACCGAGCTGTGGCTGATCGAAGCCTGTGCGCTGGCCACCGCCAGTTCGGCCCTGGGGCTGCGCGAGCTGCACCTGGTCTTCAAACCCCTGGCCATGGTGATCGCGCTGGCGCTCACCTGGGGCGTGCCACGCGCGCTGTGGCTGCGCCTGGCGCTGCTGGGCTCGCTTGCGGGTGATGTGTTCCTGATGCTGCCCGGTCTGTTCATCCCGGGGCTGGTGGCCTTTCTGCTCGCGCACATCGCCTACACCGTGCGGTTGCGGCAGGACGCGCCCTGGTTGGCCAGCCGCCGGGCGCTGGCACTCACGCTGGGTGTAGGAGCATTGATGTACACGGTGCTGTGGCTCGGTGGTCTGCCTGCGGGCCTGCGCGGGCCGGTGGCCGCCTATGTGGTGGTGATCGCTTTGATGGCGGCGCAAGCCCTGGGTCGCGCAAGCGTGCGGCGCGATCAGGCGTCGGTGCTGGTGGCGGTGGGCGCCTGCTTTTTCATGCTCAGCGACACCCTGCTCGCGCTCAACCGCTTTGTCACGCCACTGCCGATGGCGCAGCTGGGCGTGCTGGCCACCTACTACGCCGCGCAGTGCCTGATGGTGGGCGGCCTCATTCGTTCGCGCCCTGCTTGAACACCTGGGCATCCAGCCCCAGGGCCTTGATGCGTGCGGCGGCCTGTTCGGCCTGGGCGCGGTTGGCAAAGGGGCCGGCGCGCACACGGGTGCGCTGGCCGCGCTCCAGTTGCAGCGTGTCGCTGCGGGCCGGCACACCGGCCTGTCGGATGCGCACCAATGCGCGCCGCGCATTGGCCGGGTCGGCGAACAAGCCCACGTTGATGCCGTAACCCCGCGCAGC
>DASUIK010000010.1:0-5168 GCA_036279795.1 Burkholderiaceae bacterium
CGCGCGGTCTGCTGCAACTCAAGGGCCACAAGTCGGTGGGTGGCATGCGCGCCAGCATTTACAACGCCATGCCCATCGAAGGTGTGCAGGCGCTGGTGAACTACCTGCGTGACTTCGAAAAAGAACAGGCCTGACCGAGACGCCGCCATGAGCCAAACCCCTGTCCAGTCCGAAGCGCTGGGTGCGCTGCGCCTGCAAATCGACAGCATCGACAAGCAACTGCTGAGCCTGCTCAACCAGCGCGCCCACGTGGCCGAGCAGGTGGGTGAAATCAAGAAAGCCGAAGGCTCGCCATTCTTCCGTCCGGACCGCGTGGCCCAGGTGATCGACAAGATCCAGAACGCCAACCAGGGCCCGCTGCTCAACCAGCACGTGGCCGCCATCTGGCGCGAAATCATGTCGGCCTGCCTGGCGCTGGAAGCACCGCAGCGCGTGGCCGTGCTGGGGCCGGAAGGCACCTTCACCGAACAGGCCGCCATCGAATTTTTTGGCAGCGCGGCCAACCTGATTTACTGCGCCAACTTCGACGAGGTCTTCCACGCGACGGCGGCGGGCACCGCGCAGTACGGCGTGGTGGGCATGGAAAACTCCACCGAAGGGGTGGTGGCGCGCTCGCTGGACCTGTTCCTGCGTTCGCCAGTGCATGTGGTGGGCGAAGTCAGTCTGCTGATCCGCCACAACCTGCTGCGCCAAGTCAACAGCCTGGACGGCATCGAGGTGGTCATGGCCCACCCGCAGGCGCTGGCGCAGTGCCAAGGCTGGTTGTCGCAGCATCTGCCACATGCCGAGCGCCGCGCGGTGTCGAGCAACGCTGAAGGTGCGCGTCTGGCCGCCACCAACCCGGCGTGGGCCGGCCTGGCCAGTGAACGCGCCGCCGCCCAGTTCGGCTTGCACATCGTGGCCCACGCCATCCAGGACGAGGCATACAACCGCACCCGTTTTGCCGTCATCTGCCTGCCGCAGACGCTGGCCATGCCACCCGCCTCGGGCAAGGACTGCACCAGCTTGGTGGTGTCGGTGCCCAACCGCCCGGGCGCCGTGCACGATCTGCTGGTGCCGCTCAAGAACAATGGCGTGTCCATGACCCGCTTCGAGTCGCGTCCAGCCAAATCGGGCCAGTGGGAGTACTACTTCTACATCGACATCGCCGGCCACCCGTCGCAGCCCAATGTGGCGGCGGCGCTGGCCGAATTGAAGGGCCTGTGCGCCTTCTACAAGGTGCTCGGGGCCTACCCGGTGCAAGACTGACCATGTTTGAACAGCTGGGCCTGATCGGCTGCGGCCTCATGGGCGGCTCGTTCGCCCTGGCACTGAAACGGGCCGGCCTGGTCAAGCAGGTTGTGGGCTACAGCAAGTCGCCCACCACCACAGCCAAGGCCCGGCAACTGGGCGTGATCGACGTGGAGGCACCGTCGGCGTTGCTGGCGGTGTCGGGCGCCGACATCGTGCTGGTGGCCGTGCCGGTGGCAGCCACCGAAGACACCTTCAAGGCCATACGTCACCTGCTCACACCCCAGACACTTCTGATGGACGTGGGCTCGACCAAAAGCGATGTGGTCGCGGCCGCCCAACGCGTGCTGCGCGACCACCTGACTGGCTTTGTGCCCGCCCACCCGATTGCGGGCAAAGAAGTGGCCGGCGTCGAACATGCCGACGCCGACCTGTACGTGAACCGCCAGGTCATCCTCACCCCCACCGAACACACCAGCCCAACACACGCCGACCGGGCAGAACAGCTGTGGCGCGCCTTGGGGGCGCAGGTGTTGCGCATGAGCCCGCAACAGCACGACGCCACCTACGCGGCGGTGAGCCACCTGCCCCACCTGCTGGCCTTTGCCTACATCAATGGCCTGGCCTCGCAACCGCAGGGCCAGCAGTTCATGGCCATGGCAGGGCCAGGCTTTCGGGATTTCAGCCGCATAGCCGCCAGCGACCCCAGCGTGTGGCGTGACATTTTGCTGGCCAACCGCGACGAGGTGTTGGCCCAGAGCCGCCACTTCCGCGCCGCACTCGACGTGCTGGAGCAGGCGGTGAGCGAACAACGTGCCGACCTGCTGGTGCCCCTGATCGAACAGGCCCGCGCGCTGCGCAGCCCGTGGCAGATGCCAGCCACAAAGAACACCGACGACTGATGTACGACATACCGTTCCTTGACCTGCCGCCCCTGCAAAGTGCCGCTGGCACCGTGAGCCTGCCCGGCTCCAAAAGCATCTCCAACCGCGTGCTGCTGCTGGCTGCTTTGAGTGAAGGCCGCACCACGGTGTACGACCTGCTGGACTCGGACGACACCCAGGTGATGCTGACGGCCCTGCGCACCCTGGGCTGCGGCGTGGATGCGCAAGCCGACGGCACGCTGGCCATCACCGGCCTGGGCGGCAGCTTGCCCCAGCGCAGCGCCGATTTGTTTTTGGGCAACGCCGGCACCGCCATGCGCCCACTGTGCGCTGCACTGGCTTTGCTGGCCACCCAGCACGGGGGTCAGTTCGATCTGCGCGGCGTGCCCCGCATGCACGAACGCCCCATCGGTGACCTGGTGGACGCACTGCGCCAACTGGGCTGCCCGGTGGACTACCTCGGCAACAAGGGCTACCCACCGCTGCGCCTGGGCACAGGCCAGGCGGGAACGCTTCAGTTGGTTCAACCCATCCGCGTGCGCGGCGACGTGTCCAGCCAGTTCCTGACCGCCCTCTTGCTGGCGCTTCCGCTGGTGTCCAGCAAGGATGTGGTGATCGACGTCGTTGGCGAACTGATCTCCAAGCCCTACATCGACATCACGCTCAAGCTGCTCGCGCAATTTGGCGTGGCGGTGCAGCGCGACGGATGGCAACGCTTCACCATCCCGGGCGGCAGCCGCTACCGCTCGCCGGGTGACGTGTTCGTGGAAGGCGACGCGTCGTCGGCCAGTTACTTCATCGGCCTGGGCGCGATCGCCAGCGACACCGGCATCACCGTGCAAGGCGTGGGCCTGGCGTCCATCCAGGGCGACATCCGCTTTGTGGAAGCCGCACAGGCCATGGGCGCACAGATCACGGGCGGCCCCAACCACCTGCACATCCGGCGCGGTGCGTGGCCCTTGAAGGCCATCGACCTCGACTGCAACCACATCCCCGACGCTGCCATGACCTTGGCCGTGATGGCGCTCTACGCCGATGGCCCGACCCGGTTGCGCAACATCGCCAGCTGGCGCGTGAAAGAAACCGACCGCATCGCCGCCATGGCCACCGAGCTGCGCAAGCTGGGCGCCACAGTGGAAGAAGGTGCGGATTTCATCCGCATTGAGCCGCTGGCGGCGGGCGGCTGGAAACCCGCGTCCATCCACACCTACGACGACCACCGCGTGGCCATGTGCTTCTCGCTCGCCACCTTCAATCCCGACCGGGTGCCGGTGCGCATCGAAGACCCCAAGTGCGTGGCCAAGACCTTCCCCGACTACTTTGAAACCCTGTTCGAGGTGGTCACACCGGTGGCGGGCGTCGTGCCGGTGATCTGCATCGACGGCCCAACAGCCTCAGGCAAGGGCACCCTGGGTGCCGCCGTGGCCAAAGCCCTGGGCTACCACCTGCTGGACTCGGGCGCGCTGTACCGCCTGGTGGGCCTGGCCGCCGAACGCGCCGGCCTCTCCACCGCCAGCGAAGACCTGGCCCACCCCGAACACGGCGCCCGCATGGGCGCCCTGGCGAAGGCACTTCAGGTGCGTTTTGATGGCGACAGCATCTGGCTGGACGGCGACAACGTCACCGACGCCCTTCGCACCGAGGCCGCCGGCATGGCCGCATCGCGCGTGTCGGCCGTGCCGGCCGTGCGCCAGGCCTTGCTGGCCCTGCAACACGGTTTTGCGCGCCTGCCCGGCCTGGTGGCCGACGGCCGCGACATGGGCACGGTGATCTTCCCCCAGGCGCCGCTTAAGGTCTTCCTCACGGCCAGCGCCGAGCAACGTGCCGACAGGCGCCATAAGCAGTTGATTTCCAAGGGGATTCCGGCTACACTCGACAGTCTTTTGGCAGACCTGAAAGCGCGCGACCTGCGGGACAGCACCCGCAAAGACGCCCCCCTCAAGCCCGCCGAAGATGCCAAGCTGCTGGACAACTCCAGCCTGGACGTCGAGCAATCGGTGGCGCAGGTGCTGTTGTGGTGGCAAGGCACGCGGCCTTTTAACTTGCAAAAGTAAGGGCCGCACCGGCCCAGAAAGCCCCGCCGGGTATTCACACCGCCCGCAGGCCCGATGGTTCATTCAACCAACCCGCGCATCCCGCGCATTTGTCAACGCTGCATCCGGTCACCCCGGCACCTCAAAAACGCTGGCCCGTCTGCAGATTAGGAAACCCCATGTCTGAATCTTTTGCCGCCCTGTTTGAAGAATCCCTCAAGCGCGCCGAAATGCGCTCCGGTGAGGTCATCACCGCCGAGGTGGTTCGCATCGAACACAGCCACGTGGTCGTCAACGCTGGCCTGAAGTCGGAAGCCTATGTTCCGCTCGCCGAGTTCAAGAACGACCAGGGCGAACTCGAAGTCCAAGTGGGCGACTTCGTGTCCGTGGCCATCGACTCCGTTGAAAACGGCTTCGGTGACACCCTGCTGAGCCGCGACAAGGCCAAGCGCCTGGCCTCGTGGATGGCCCTGGAAAAGGCCCTGGAATCCGGCGAGTTCGTCACCGGCACCACCTCCAGCAAGGTCAAGGGCGGCCTCAAGGTCATGGTCAACGGCATCAGCGCCTTCCTGCCGGGCTCGCTGGTCGACAGCCGTCCGACCAAGGACCTGACCCCGTACGAGAACAAGACCCTGGAATTCAAGGTCATCAAGCTCGACCGCAAGCGCAACAACGTGGTGCTGAGCCGCCGCGCCGTGGTGGAAGCCTCCATGGGCGAAGAGCGCGCCAAGCTGATGGAAACCCTGCGCGAAGGCGCGATCGTCCAGGGCGTGGTCAAGAACATCACCGAATACGGCGCCTTCGTGGACCTGGGCGGCATCGACGGCCTGCTGCACATCACCGACATGGCATGGCGCCGTGTCCGCCACCCGAGCGAAGTCGTTCAGGCCGGCCAGGAAATCACCGCCAAGATCCTCAAGTTCGACACCGAGAAACACCGCGTCTCGCTGGGCCTCAAACAGATGGGCGACGACCCGTGGATGGGCGTTTCGCGCCGCTACCCGCAAGGCACCCGCATGTT
>DASUIK010000011.1:0-2204 GCA_036279795.1 Burkholderiaceae bacterium
GCGCTCGACTTGGCGCCCAGCCAGGACACCTGCGGCTGGTTCACCCGCGACGTGCCCACCTTCGCACGCGTGGCCGACGTGCTGCTGGGCGAGGACACCACGCCCTTGCCCGAAGCGGTGCGGCTGCTGGCGCCCACCGACCTGTGGGCCTTGCCCACAGCCGCGGCCCTCAAGGCCTACAAGCCCGCACGCGCGCAGGTGGAAGCGGCGTTGGGCAAGGCGCGTGCGGCCAAGGTGGTGCTGGATGACCTGGACGCCATGTACTGGAACTTCCGCTACATCCAGGGCTTCGAGTCGTGGCAAGTGGACGGCGCCTTCATCCGTCGCTTCGCACCACCGCTGGGGCCGGGCGTGTCGCAACGTTTTGCCTGGGCGCGTGAGGTGAGCGACCAGCAGGTGGCGCAGGCCCGCGCCTTCCGCGACCGCTTCCGCGCCCACCTGGCGCAGCTGCTGGGGCGCGACGGCGTGCTGGTGCTGCCCACCATGCCCGACATCGCCCCGTTGGTAAGTGAACCCGAGTCGGCGTTGGAGGACTACCGCAACCGCGCCATCCGCCTGTTGTGTGTGGCTGGCTTGTCGGGTTTTCCGCAGCTGTCGCTGCCGCTGGCCTGGCGCAGCGGTGCGCCGCTGGGCCTCTCCTTGTTGGGGCCCGCCGGCAGCGATCGCAGCCTGGTGCGCCTGGCCGAGCGCATCACCGCAGCATGAGTCCGTCGCAGCGCAGCGTCACCGGATCCGCCAGATGTTGCACCTCGCAGTCCACCGCAGCGCCTTGGCGTTCGAGCACCACAAAGTCGCCGTCGTCCAGCGCGATCAGTGGGTGGTGCCAGGTGCCGGCGTTCAAGGTGAAACCCTGGTGACCGACCACCACGAAGGCGGCCAGTGTGGTCGGGTCGGGCGCGTGTTCGCCCAAAGCCACCAGCACGATGCACCGCGCGCCCTGCAGGGGCACAAAGCTTTGCGAGCCCAGGCGGTGGCGTTCCAGCTCGTGCCACGGGCCTTGAGGCGCCTGCGCCTGCGCGCGGAACACCGCCAGCACAGGATGCCCATCCTGGGCTTGCAAGTCCAACGTGCCGGGCACGTCCACCCGCTGGCTGCTGCCGTGGTTGATGGAGCGGCTGGCGCCGTGTGCGCCCGAGATCACAAAGCCGTAGGGCGCAAAGGCCTCGGGGGTCAGGGGTTGAGGGTCAAGCGGCAACATCGTTTTATTCCTGCGCTGTCATGGCTTGCATTCTCCATGCCAGCGCGCCTGTTCAGTTGAAGGTTCACAAGGTTCTGCCATGGCACACACCACCGCCACCGTTTCCGATACCCAAGCCCTGCGCGTCAACGGCGAGCGCCTGTGGCAATCGCTGATGGACTTGGCCCGCATCGGCGGCACCGACAAGGGCGGCGTGTGCCGCCTCGCGCTCACCGACCTCGACCGCCAGGGCCGCGACCTGGTGGTGGGCTGGGCGCGCGAGGCCGGCATGTCCGTCACCGTGGACCAGATTGGCAACGTGTTCATGCGCCGCCCCGGGCGCAACAACACCTTGCCGCCCATCATGACCGGCAGCCACATCGACACCCAGCCCACCGGCGGCAAGTTCGACGGCAACTACGGCGTGTTGGCCGGGCTGGAGGTGGTGCGCACCCTCAACGACCACGGCATCGAAACCGATGCGCCCATTGAGGTGGCCTTCTGGACCAACGAGGAAGGCTCGCGTTTTGTGCCGGTGATGATGGGCTCGGGCGTGTTCGCGGGCGCGTTCAGTCTGGAACATGCCTACGCCGCCACCGACAGCGAGGGCAAGACGGTGCGTGAGGAGTTGGCCCGCATCGGCTACATCGGCGACGAGGTGCCGGGGCAACACCCGATCGGCGCCTACTTCGAGGCCCACATCGAACAGGGGCCGGTGCTGGAAGACGCCGGTGTGACCATCGGCGTGGTGGGAGGCGTGCTGGGCATCCGCTGGTTCGATTGCACCGTGACCGGCATGGAGGCGCACGCCGGCCCTACGCCCATGGCCTTGCGCAAGGACGCCATGCAGGTGGCCGCGCAACTCATGCAGGAGGTGGTGGCTTCAGCCCTGCGCCACGGCCCACACGGGCGCGGCACCGTGGGCATGGTGCGCGTGTTTCCCAACAGCCGCAACGTCATCCCCGGGCAGGTCACGTTCAGCATCGACCTGCGCAACGCCACCGATGCGCTGGTGGACCAGCAGGCC
>DASUIK010000012.1:0-4070 GCA_036279795.1 Burkholderiaceae bacterium
TTCGATGGTGGTGCGAACCACGTTGTTGTAAGGGTCCTGCTCGGTCAGGCTCCAGCCCGAGGTCTGGCTGTGCGTGCGCAGCATCAGGCTCTTGGGGTTCTTGGCGTTGAAGCCCTTCATGATGCGCGTCCACAGCAGACGGGCCGCGCGCATCTTGGCAATCTCCAGGTAGAAGTTCATGCCCACCGCCCAGAAGAAACTGAGGCGGCCCGCGAAGTCGTCCACGTCCATGCCTTTCGCAATGGCGGTCTTCACGTACTCCTTGCCGTCGGCCAGGGTGAAGGCCAATTCGAGGGCCTGGTTGGCACCGGCTTCCTGCATGTGGTAACCGCTGATCGAGATCGAGTTGAACTTCGGCATGTGCTTGGCCGTGTACTCGATGATGTCGCCGATGATCTTCATCGACGGCTCGGGCGGGTAGATGTAGGTGTTGCGGACCATGAACTCCTTGAGGATGTCGTTCTGGATGGTCCCGCTCAATTGGTCCTGCGCCACGCCCTGCTCTTCCGCCGCCACCACGTAGCCAGCCAACACCGGCAGCACGGCGCCGTTCATGGTCATGGACACCGACACCTTGTCCAGCGGGATACCGTCGAACAGGATCTTCATGTCTTCCACGCTGTCGATGGCCACGCCGGCCTTGCCCACATCACCGGTCACGCGTGGGTGGTCGCTGTCGTAGCCCCGGTGGGTGGCGAGGTCGAAAGCCACCGACACGCCCTGCCCGCCCGCCGCCAGCGCCTTGCGGTAAAAGGCATTCGATTCCTCCGCGGTGGAGAAACCCGCGTACTGGCGGATGGTCCAGGGGCGCACCGCGTACATGGTGGCCTGCGGGCCGCGAATGAAGGGCTCGAACCCCGGCAGCGTGTTGGTGTGGGGCAGCGAGGCCGTGTCCTCTGCGGTGTAAAGCGGCTTGACGGTGATGCCCTCGGGCGTGACCCAGTTCAGGCTGGACAGCGGCTTGTCCTTGAGCGATTTGGCGGCGGCTTTTTCCCAGTCGGACAGGCTGGTTGGCTTGAATTCGAAGGTGCTCATGGCAGAAACAGGCGGGTGCTGAGGGTTTTCAGGGGTGCCGGGATTCTACATGATTCATAATTATTGATGCAAAATTAAGTTGATCTACAATCACGGTCCGCATGTTCGACACCCGCCCTGACGCCACCATCATCCCGCGCGCCCTTTACGAAGAGGTGGCGGAACGTCTGCGCCAGCGCATCTTCAACCGCGAGTTGGAGCCGGGCAGCTGGATCGACGAACTCAAAATCGCGGACGAGCTGGGCATCAGCCGCACACCCATGCGCGAGGCGCTCAAGGTGCTGGCGGCAGAAGGCCTGATCACCATGAAGGTGCGGCGCGGCGCCTACGTCACCGAGGTCAGCGATAAGGATTTGAGCGACGTCTACCACCTGCTCTCGCTCCTGGAATCGGACGCTGTGGCCGTGGTGGCCGAGCGGGCCAGCGACGAACAGTTGAAAGATCTCGAGCGCCTGCACCAGGAACTGGAGGCCGCCGGCCGCGACCCGGAGCGCCAGCGCGAGCGCTTTTTCCAGATCAACGAGCAGTTCCACATGCGCCTGCTGGACATCGCCAACAACCGCTGGCGTGACCAGATGGTGAGCGACCTGCGCAAGGTCATGAAACTCAACCGCCACAACTCGTTGTTCAAGACGGGCCGCGTGGAAGAGTCTTTGCAGGAACACCGCGCCGTCATGGCAGCGCTGCAGGCGCGCAACCCTGCGCTGGCTGCGCAACGCATGCGCGAGCACTTCATGAACGGGCTGGAAGCCGCGATCTGACCCCGTGACTGGGCCTGCTACATTGCGGCGCAGAAAAACTGCGGTCGTTCCGTGACACACCCCACACCCCAGCCTGGCATCCTGGCGCCGCTGCCGCCACAGGCGCGTTACATCAGCTTCATCCAGCGCGACGGTGTCGACCCGCGCGACGCGTTGCGTGCCCTGGCCACACACGCCACCGGCGAGGGCCTGGTGGTGGGGCTGGGCGCCGGTTTGGTGGCGAGCCTGGGTGCCCACATCACAGGCCTGCGTTCTTTCGATGGCATCACGGGCGCCAAAATGCACCTGCCCAGCACCCCCGCCGCGTTGTGGCTGTGGCTGCGCGGTGACGACAGGGGTGAGCTGCTGCACCGCAGCCGCACGCTGTGCCAGCTGCTGGCACCGGCATTCGATTTGCAGCACATCACCGACGCGTTTGTGCACGCTGGCGGCAAGGACTTGAGCGGTTACGAAGACGGCACCGAAAACCCCACCGGTGAAGAGGCGCTGGCCGCAGCTTGCGTGGCACCTGAGGCGGACGCCTTGGCGGGCTCCAGCTTCGTGGCCGTGCAGCGCTGGCGGCACAACATGCCCAAGTTCGACGCCATGACGCGCGCGCAGCAAGACGCCTGCATCGGCCGCGAGCGCGACAGCAACGAAGAGATGGACGACGCGCCCGCATCGGCACACGTCAAACGCACGGCCCAAGAAAACTTCGAGCCCGAAGCTTTTGTGCTGCGCCGTTCCATGCCCTGGACCGACGGCAACGAAGGCGGCCTGGTGTTCGTGGCCTTCGGCCACAGTTTTGACGCCTTCGAGGCCCAGTTGCGGCGCATGTCGGGCGCCGAGGACGGCATCACCGACGGCCTGTTCCGCTTCACCCAGCCGGAGACGGGGGCCTACTTCTGGTGCCCCGGCGTGCGAGGTGGGCAACTCGACCTGCGCCCCCTCGGGCTCTGAAGCGCAGCTGGCTCAGGCGACCGCGGCTTCGTGGTCGGGCCGGGTGTTCGCGCGCTGCGAGACCACACGCGGTGGCTCGGGCTTGAGGTGGTGGTCGCTCCACACCTGGCGCCAGCGACGCGCGCCCTTGAGCCCATTGCGCAGCCCCAGCATGTGGCTGGCCACCGAATACCAACCCACGCCGTCTTCGCCATGGGCGCGTTCCATGTAGTCCACCATGGCGGCTTCCACCGTCTCGCGGGTCAGTTCACGCGGCGCGTCACCGTAAAACTGGGCATCCCAATCGACCATCAGCCAGGGGTTGTGGTACGCCTCGCGGCCCACCATCACGCCGTCCACATGCTGCAGGTGCTCAGCAATTTCGGCATTGGTCTTGATGCCACCGTTGATCGCAAACGTGAGGTGCGGAAACTCGCGCTTGAGGCGATAAACGATGTCGTAGCGCAGCGGCGGGATCTCGCGGTTCTCTTTGGGTGACAGGCCCTTGAGCCAGGCGTTGCGCGCGTGCACGATGAACACCTTGCAACCCGCCTCGGCCACCGTGCCCACAAAATTCGCAGCAAAGTCGTAGCTCTCGATCTTGTCGATGCCAATGCGGTGCTTCACCGTCACCGGGATGTCCACCACGTCCACCATCGCTTTCACACAATCGGCCACCAAGGGCGCCTCATTCATCAGGCAGGCGCCAAACGCACCGCGGAGCACCCGCTCGCTCGGGCAGCCACAATTGAGATTGATCTCGTCGTAACCGCGCTGCTCGCCCATCACGGCGCAACGCGCCAGATCGGCCGGCTCGCTGCCACCGAGTTGCAAGGCCACCAGGTGCTCCTCTTCGTTAAACCGCAGGTGCTGGGCCGCGTTGCCGTGGATCAGCGCACCGGTGGTCAACATCTCGGTGTAAAGCAGGGTGTGGCGTGTGAGCAGCCGGTGGAAATAGCGGCAATGGCGATCGGTCCAGCCCATCATGGGGGCGACGGACAGACGCCAGGGAGAAACAGGAGCAGACATGCCTCGATTATCCCAGCGCGCACAAAAAAGCCCGCCGAAGCGGGCTTTGTGTGACCTGCCGAGGGCGATCAGCCCATGTGCAGACCACCGTTCACCGAGAAATCGGCACCGGTGGCGTAGCCGCCCTCTTCCGAGGCCAGCCAGGCGATGATGGAAGCGATTTCGCTGGGCTTGCCCAGGCGCTTGACGGGCACGGTGGCCACGATCTTTTCCAGCACGTCGGGGCGGATGGCGTTGACCATGTCGGTGCCAATGTAGCCCGGGCTCACGGTGTTGACAGTCACGCCCTTGGTGGCCAGCTCTTGCGCCAGGGCCATCGAGAAGCCG
>DASUIK010000013.1:0-3398 GCA_036279795.1 Burkholderiaceae bacterium
TGAACCGCCGCCTGTTTGCCTGGAGTTCGCTGTGAGCACGAAGTTGTCCATTCAAGGCGTCTCGCGCGTCTTCACCAGCCCCAAAGGCGCCAAAACCCAGGCGCTCACGCCGGTCGATTTCGAGGTGCGCGAAAACGACTTCGTCACCATCCTCGGCCCCTCCGGCTGTGGCAAGTCCACCATGCTGCGCATCGTGGCCGGCCTCGATCACCCGACCACCGGCCGTGTGCTGCTGGACGGCCAGCCGGTGGAAGGTCCGGGCGCCGACCGGGGCATGGTGTTCCAGAGCTACACGCTGTTCCCCTGGCTCACCATCGAGCAGAACATCCGCTTCGGCCTGCGCGAGCGCGGCATGCCCGAGGCGCAGCAGAAAGAGCGGGCCGACTACTTCATCGCCAAGGTGGGCTTGCGCGGTTTCGAGCACCACTTTCCCAAGCAGCTCTCGGGTGGCATGCAACAACGCACGGCGATTGCCCGCGCGCTGGCCAACGACCCCAAGATCCTGCTGCTCGACGAGCCCTTTGGCGCGCTGGACAACCAGACCCGTGTGCTGATGCAGGAGCTGCTGCTGGGCATCTGGGAGTCGGCACAGAAGACGGTGCTGTTCGTCACCCACGACATCGACGAGGCCATCTTCATGGCCAACCGCGTGGCGGTGTTCAGCGCCCGGCCCGGCCGCATCAAGACCGAGCTGGCGGTGGACTTTCCGCACCCGCGCCACTACACCATCAAAACCTCGCCCGAGTTCATGGCGCTCAAGGCACGGCTGACTGAGGAAATCCGCGCCGAGTCGATGGCTGCTGCCGAGCACTGACAATCCAGGCCATGCCCCGATCCACCACCGTCCACCCCGCCCGCGTCAAGCGCCACGCAGCCCCCGCTCCTGCGGCCACGGCGTCGTCCGTGGCGCTGTTCCAGCAGGTCAAGGACCACATCTCGCGCAAGATCCAGGATGGGTCCCTGCGTGCGGGGGACCGCCTGCCGTCGGAACACGAGTTGGTGGCACAGTTCGGCATGTCGCGCATGACGGTGAACCGCGCGCTGCGTGAGCTCGTGGAGCAGGGCCGCATCGTGCGGGTGGCGGGTGTGGGCAGTTTTGTGGCCGAACAAAAGCCCCAATCCACCCTGCTGCAGATCGCCAACCTGGCCAGCGAAATCCGCGCGCGCGGCCACGATTACCGCTGCGAGATGCTGGTGGTCGAACGTGTGGCGGCCACCCTGGACGTGGCCACCGCGCTGGATGTGCGCACCGGCGAGTCGGTCTTCCATTCGGTGTGTGTGCACATGGAAGATGGCCTTCCCATCCAGCTGGAAGACCGCTACGTGAACCCCCGAGTGGCGCCGGACTACCTGCAGCAAGACTTCAAGCAGCAGCAGCCTTCGGAGTACCTGGTGCGCAACGTGCCTTTCGACGAAATCGAGCATGTGGTGGACGCGGTGCTGCCCACCGCCGAACAGGCGGCCCGCCTGCAAATGGACGCCGCCCAGCCCTGCCTGCTGCTGACGCGCCGCACCTGGACACGCGGCGTGCCCGTGACCCTGGTGCGCTGCCTGCACCCCGCCACCCGCTACCAACTGGGCAGCCGTTACAAGTCCGACGGCAACCCGGTGAGCACCTGATCCACCACTGATCGGTTTTACACATTTGCCCTCTTGCACGGGCGTGCATTTCGACTGATACTAACTTGTATATACAGGAGCAAACAATGTCCACTTCCCCGCTCACGCTGACACCCGGCCAGGTGCCCCTGGCGCACTGGCGCGCCATCTACCGTGGTGCCGCACTGCAGCTGGACCCGGCCTGCGCCGACGCTGTGGCCGCCAGCGCCGCCACGGTGGAGCGCATCGTGTCGCGAGGCGAGCCGGTCTACGGCATCAACACCGGTTTTGGCAAGCTGGCCAGCGTGCGCATCGAAGCGGCCGACCTGGAAACCCTGCAGCGCAACATCGTGCTCTCGCACGCCGCCGGTGTGGGCGAGGCCACACCCCAGCCCGTCACCCGCCTGATGATGGCGCTCAAGCTGGCCAGCCTGGCCCAGGGTGCTTCGGGCATCCGCCCAGCCACGCTGGCCCTGCTCGAAGCCATGCTGGCGCGTGGCGTCATCCCGGTGGTGCCGGCGCAAGGCTCGGTGGGCGCTTCGGGCGACCTGGCGCCGCTGTCGCACATGACGGCCGTGATGATCGGCGTGGGCGAGGCCGACACGCCCACGGGCCGCCTGCCCGCCACCGAAGCCCTGGCCAGCGTAGGCCTGGCACCCGCCGTGCTCGGCCCCAAGGAAGGCCTGGCTTTGCTCAACGGCACGCAGTTCTCCACCGCCAACGCGCTGGCCGGGCTGTTCGAGGCCGAACGCCTGTTCCAGTCGGCGCTGCTGACCGGCGCCCTGGCCACCGACGCCGCCAAGGGCTCGGACGCACCGTTTGACCCGCGCATCCACACCCTGCGCAAGCACAAGGGCCAGATGGCCACCGCCGAGGCCTTGCGCCAGTTGCTGGCCGGCAGCGCCATCCGTGCCTCGCATCTCAAGGGCGACGAGCGCGTGCAAGACCCCTACTGCCTGCGCTGCCAGCCGCAGGTGATGGGCGCCTGCCTGGACGTGCTGCACCACGCGGCCGATCTGCTGGAAACCGAGGCCAACGGTGTGTCGGACAACCCGCTGATCTTCAGCTCGGACAACGGCGGCGAAGCGCTTTCGGGCGGCAACTTCCACGCCGAACCCGTGGCCTTCGCGGCCGACATGATTGCCATGGCCATCTGCGAAATTGGCTCGCTGGCCGAGCGCCGCATCGCCATGCTGGTGGACCCGGCGCTCTCGGGCCTGCCCGCCTTCCTCACGCCCAAACCGGGCCTGAACTCGGGCTTCATGATCCCGCAGGTGACCGCCGCCGCCCTGGTGTCGGAAAACAAGCAGCGTGCCTACCCGGCCAGCGTCGATTCCATTCCCACCTCGGCCAACCAGGAAGACCATGTGTCCATGGCCGCCCACGGCGCGCGCCGCCTGGCGCCCATGGCCGAAAACGCCATGGCCGTCATCGCCATCGAATGGCTGTGTGCTGCCCAGGGCTGCGACTTCCACGCCCCGCTGACCACCAGCGCCCCGCTGGCCGCCGTGCATGCTGCGCTGCGCGCCCGGGTGCCGCACCTGAGCGACGACCGCCATATCACCCCTGACATGCAAGCAGCCATCGACATGGTGCGCAGCGGCGCGCTGATCGACTCGGCCCGCGTGGCACTGCCTGCCATCGCCTGAACCCGCCCGAAACCCTTTTCTTCACCCAGGAGACTCCCATGACCACCAACACCGATCCCCGCCTCGACCCCAGCCGCGTGATCCGCGCCCCGCGTGGCAACCAGCTCACCTGCAAGAACTGGATCGCCGAGGCCGCCTACCGCATGATTC
>DASUIK010000014.1:0-10531 GCA_036279795.1 Burkholderiaceae bacterium
GTTCATGTACTCGCTGTCGGGCATCGACAAGATCTCGTCGTCGCTGAGCTGGTCCACCGGTTTGGCTTTCCAGTTGTTGGCGAGCTTGGGATCTTTGCGGACAGGGGTGTGCACGGGAGTGTTCATAGCACGTTCATTCGATATGGAAAAGGTCGCCTTGGCGGCGTCCGGGTCGTGAGTGGGCAACGAAACAGCCTGGGCCATCTGCGCCATCATGGCTTTTTTGGCGGCCCGTTTGCCCACAGCCTGCACAGCAATCTCCTGGCCGGGGCGCATGGTGGCCTCGGGGGTGCTGGTTCGCTTGGGGGCCGCAGCGGGACTGGCCACGGCGGCCTTGTCCGGCGAAGCGGCAAGCCCCGCTTTGGCCGGTGTTGACTTGGCCGGCGCCGCTTTCGCGGCGCTCGCCTTGACGGGGGCCGGTGGGGCCACCGGCTTGGCGGACGGCTTCACCGCCGGCTGGGAAGCTGCAGCTGCCTTGGCAGCTGGCGCAGGCGCTTTTTTGGCCGCAGCGGCGGTCTTGAGGACAGCCTTTGCAGCGGCCCTCGGTTCGGCCTTGGCAGCAAGCTTGGTGGCGGCCTTGGGCACGGACTTGGCAACGGGCTTGACCGCAGCTGCTTTCGCCACAGTGGCCTTGGCCGCCACTTTGGCCACAACCGTCTTGGTGGCCGTCCCAGGCTTGGCCTTGGTGGCGGCTTTGGCGGTCGGTTTTGCGGCGGCTTTCACTGCGTTTCTCCTCGGAACACCGGTCGTCGGGTGGGCGGCACCCGATTGGGGCCGCTCCAGCGTGCCTGAGGTTATACCCTGTTTGTCGGCGCTCGCCTGTTCGGCGGATGGCTCCGAGCGGAATCCCAGCCCACGCAGTAGGGACAGAAACAACATCGCGTCAGCCGCCAGTGGTGTTCAGGCCAGGCATTGGTCCAAGCCTTGCACCAGGATATCGCGCGGCAGGTCGATGCCGATGAACACCATCTTGCTCACGCGCGCCTCGCCTTCGGGCCAGACGGGCCCCAGGTCGCTGCCCATGAGCTGGTGCACCCCCTGGAAGATCACCTTGCGGTCGGTGCCCTGCATGTCGAGCACGCCCTTGTAGCGCAGCATGCGCGGGCCGTACACCTGAACGATGGCACCCAGGAAGTCTTCCAGCTTGGCCGGATTGAAGGGCTTGTCGGCACGGTAGACGAAACTTTTCACATCGTCGTCGTGGTGATGGTGGTGGCCGTGCCCGTGCTGGTGCGAGGGGTGGTTGCAGTGCTCCCCGTGTTCATGGTCGTGCCCCCCATGTTCATGGGAGCCATGGCCATGGTCGTGATCGTGGTCATCGGCCTTGAGGAAGTCGGGGTCAATGTCGAGCTTGGCGTTCAGGTTAAAGCCCCGCAAGTCGAACACCTCCTTCAGCGCCACCTCGCCAAAATGGGTGCTGCGCATGGGCGCACGCGGGTTCATGTGTTTGAGGCGGTGGGTCAGGGCGTCCAGCGTCTCAGCGTCCACCAGCTCTGATTTGCTGATGAAGATCTGATCGGCAAAACCCACCTGGCGGCGTGCCTCCTGACGCTCGTTGAGCTGCTCGGCCGCGTGTTTGGCGTCCACCAGGGTCAGGATGGCGTCCAGCAGGTACTGCTCGGCCACCTCGTCGTCCATGAAGAAGGTCTGCGCCACCGGCCCCGGATCGGCCAGGCCCGTGGTCTCGATCACCACCCGTTCGAAGTCCAGTTCACCCTTGCGTTTTTTCTCCGCCAGGTCGGCCAGGGTGGAACGCAAATCATCGCGGATGCTGCAGCAAATGCAGCCGTTGCTCATCTGGATGATGTTCTCGGTGGTGTCGGCCACCAAGATCTCATTGTCGATGTTCTCTTCGCCGAACTCGTTCTCGATGACGGCGATCTTCTGGCCGTGCGCCTCGGTCAGCACCCGCTTGAGCAGCGTGGTTTTGCCCGAACCCAGAAAGCCGGTGAGGATGGTGGCGGGAATCAGGGACATGGCGGGCGGGTCGGAAAGGGGTGGTCGAAAAACAGGCGCAGAGTGTATTCGACCTGACCCCCTCCGCGCGGATGGCGCGCCAGCCGGTCCCGCCCCGGGGTCAGGGACGCAGGTAGACAAAGCCCTCACGCGCTTGCAGGCGGGCCACCTCGGCCACGCCCGAAGGCACCACTTTGGTCTCCATCAGCAGCTTGCCCGGGTCGATGTTGCGCGAGACCAGGGTGTTGTTGCAGACACGGAATTCCACGCCCTTGGACGCGAGGTCGGCCACGCTGCCCGAAAAAGGCTGGTTTGCCGGGGTGACCGCGCCTTCGAGCAGGAAGTCGATGCCCGCCCCGTGGGTCACCACCACGATCTTGGCCTGGGAATCGGCCGCCATGTGGTTGCGGATGTTCTGGATCGCCCGCGACGCCTGCGCAATGCCGTCGCTCAGGTGGTAGACCACCTTGACGGCTTCCTGCGCCTGGGCAACGGCTCCGGCCATCAGGGCACCGGCCAGAAGCAAACCACGCACAAAACGGGAGCGAGACACTGTCAACATAGTTGTTTCCTTATATTCCGATGGAACAGCAAAGTGTGACGGCACAGCCTTGGCGCTGGCACCGGATTTACCCGCCCCACATCACGAACGGGGTTTGCGCCCGGTCTTGCCGGCGCGCGGGTGGGCGGCATCGTACACCTGGGCCAGGTGCTGAAAATCCAGACGTGTGTAGACCTGGGTGGTGGCGATGTTGGCGTGGCCCAGCAGCTCCTGCACCGCCCGCAGATCGCCGCTGGACTGCAGCAGGTGGCTGGCAAAAGAGTGCCGCAGCATGTGCGGGTGCACCGGCGTGGCCAGGCCCGCCTGCTGCGAGCGCTGGCGCAGGCGCAAGCGGATGTGCTGCGGCGTGAGGCGCCGGCCATGGGCGCCGATGAACAAGGCCGGGTCGTCGCCCGCCCAATGCACGCGGAGCACCAGCCAGTCGGCCAAGGCCGCCAAAGCCTGCGCGCCCACCGGCACGCTGCGGCGTTTGCTGCCCTTGCCCAGCACGTGGGCCTCGCCGGCCTGGGCGTCTATCCAGCCGCGCGCGTGCGGACCGGGTTGCGCGTCCAGCCCCACCAGCTCGCCCAGGCGCAGGCCACTGCCGTACAACAACTCGGTGATGCAGCGATCGCGCGCTTCGCGCTCGGGGGCGTCGTCTTCGTTGCCGTGGTCGGCCAGCCGCACCGCGTCGTCCACCGCCAGGGCCTTGGGCAACGGCTTGCCGGCCTTGGGCGCGCGCACGTCCAGCACGGGGTTGACGTCGATCTGCCCCTGGCGCCCCAGCCAGGTGTAGAAGCCGCGCCAGCCCGACAGGATGAGGGCGATGCCACGCGCGCTGCGCCCGCCGCTGTGCATCTGCGCCACCCAGCGGCGGATGTGGGCATCGCGCACTTGCAACAGGCCCACGCCGGCGGCCAGCGCCTGGCGCATGAGTTTGTTCAGGTCTTCGGTGTAGAGCGCCACGGTGCGCTCGGCCAGCCGTTTTTCCACCCGCACGTGCTGCAGGTAGCCGGCGATCAACTGGGCATCGGCGGGAGGCAACTCAACGCTGGCACCCATCGCCTGGCATCACGCTGCGGTCAATCGGCCCAGGGCGGCACTCGCCAGTTCGGCGATGCGCTCCAGGAAATCGGTGCCCATGCCGGCGTGGAAACGCTGCGGGTCGCTGGAGCCCAGCACCAGCAGGCCAAACACCTTGTCGGCGGGGCTGGCACGCAGGGGCAACAGGGCCAGCGAGGCGGCCGGAGCATCCCCCAGCCAAGACGCAGCCTCCAGCCCGGGGTTGGCGCCGCAATATGGCGTGGTCAACGAAGCGGCAAAAGCCTGGGCATCGGCGCTGACACCCTGAGCGAACGGCTGGCCCGCCCATTCGGGCGCCACGCCCCAGACACGGATGGCCGCCTGTGGCACCTGGAACTGGGCCTGGATCTGTTCGACGATGACACCGGGCAATGCGGCCGCCTCACGGGTCAGCAGTAGCTCGCGCGTCCAGCGCTGGAGCTTGTCGGCAATAGTCACGTTCTCCTGCCCGTGGCGGATCATCTCAGCCGCTTTCAGCTCCAGCGCACGTATCTTCTCGCGCAGCATCTCGGCCTGGCGCTCCTGCAAGCTCACGGCGCGATGGCCGTGCGGGCTGGTCAGTTGCACCGCCGCCAGCAGCTCCGCGTGGCGCTCGAAAAAGTCGGGCGTGTTGAGCAGAAAGTCGGCGATGTCGTCTTCGGTGATGGGGTTCATGTTCATGCTTTGGCTTGCGCCTCAATTCAGGTCCGGGACCTCGATGTCGCCCTGGAACACGGTGGTGGCCGGTCCGGTCATGAGCACGGGCGCGTCCAGCTGCCCCGCGCCCCCGGCCCATTCGATGGTGAGCTGGCCACCGCGCGTGGTCACGTCCACCCGCGCATCGAGCCAGCCCTGGCGTATGCCCGCCACCACGGCGGCACAGGCACCGGTGCCACAGGCCAGGGTTTCACCCACGCCCCGCTCGAACACCCGCAGCTTGACGTGGCCGCGGTCCAGCACCTGCAAAAAGCCTGCATTGACGCGCCTCGGGAAAGCCGGGTGGGCCTCGATCAGCGGCCCCAGGCCCAACACAGGGGCCTGATCCACGTCGTCCACCCGCAGCACCGCGTGGGGGTTGCCCATGGACAGCACCGCCACCGGCACGGCCGCGTGGCCGGGCAGCGGCAAGGTCCACAGGGGCCAGGCGCTGCCGCCGGACGTTTCTTCGGGTGCGCTTTCGGCGTAGGCCTGGCTGGGGTCGAAAGGAACACGCGGCAGGTCAAACACCGGCGCGCCCATGTCCACAGTCACGCGCCCGTCGGCGTTCATGCGCAGTTCGATCACGCCACCGTGCACCTTGACCCGCACCACGTCTTTGGTGGTCAGGCCTCGCTCGCGCACAAAACGCACAAAACAGCGCGCGCCGTTGCCGCAGTGCTCCACCTCGCCACCGTCGGCGTTGTGGATCACGTACTCGAAATCGACCCCCGCCACGGGCGCAGGCCGGACCGTGAGGATCTGGTCGGCGCCCACGCCAAAGTGGCGATCGGCCAGGAATCGGTACTGGGCCGCGCTCAGGCCCAGGCGGCCTTGCGTCTCGTCGAGGACGACAAAGTCGTTGCCCGCGCCCTGCATCTTGGTGAATCGGATCAACATGGCCGCATTATCGGCGTCAATCCGTCACCCACAGCTCGATGCGGCGGTTCTGGGCCCGGCCTTCAGGCGAGTCGTTGGCCACCAGCGGCGCGCGGGCGCCCCAAGCCTCAACGTCCAGCGCAGCAGCGGGCAGGCCACGCTGCACCAGGGCATCGCGCACGCGCAGCGCGCGCTGCGCCGCCAGGGCTGCGGCGGCGTCGTTGTCGGCGGTGGACGCGTCGCTGTGTCCCTGCACCCGGCCACGCCAGGCCGGACCATCCGACAAAGCGGCAGTCACCCGGTCCCACACGGCATCGGCCGCAGCACTGAGGTTGGCGCTGTTGGCGGCAAACGCGCGGTCGGCGGGCCAACGCAACAGCAGCACGTTGTCGGGCGTACGTTGCACCTCCACGCCAGCCGACGACAAGACGTCGGACAGCCGCGCGCGGCGCTGCTCCATGGCCTCGGACCACGCCCGGGGCTGGGCCGCCGGCCCGCCAAGTTGCGCGGCAGCCCCCTGCATGCCAGCGCCCAGCGGCGCCCGACCAGCGCAGGCCGTCAAAACAATGGCGGCCAACACCACAGGCCACAGGCGGGACTTCGTCAAGGGGTCACGCAACACGGTCGGTCTCCAAAAACCGCAACCTTACCGCAGCCCGCCCCAGCCCAAGGATCAACGCACGGGGGCGGCGGTGGAGGTGGGTGCTGGCGCGGCGGTCGGTGCGGCCTCCGCCATGAAGATTTCGACCCGGCGGTTGCGCGCCCGGCCCTCGACGGTGTCGTTGCTGGCGATGGGCTGGCGCTCCCCCATGCCGGTCACATCCACACGCGACACCTCCACACCACGCGCCACCAGGTGGTCGCGGGTGCGGGTGGCACGGTTCACCGACAGCGGGTCGTTGACCGCATCGCTGCCGGTGTTGTCGGTGTGCCCCACGATCCGCACGCGTGCCTGCGGGTTGGCCACCAAGCCTTGGGCAAAACCGTCGAGCACCGTGGCGAAATTGGCCTTGATGTCGGCGCGGCCGACGTCGAAGGAGATGTCACTGGGCACGTTGATCTTGAGCTGGTTGTCAGCGGTTTTGACGACGTCGATGCCCGTCCCCTGGGTCGCGGTTTCCATCTTTTTGCGCTGGTCTTCCATGCGCTGGGTCCAGACATAGCCGCCGATGGCGCCCACGCCGGCGCCGATGGCCGCCCCTTTGGCGGCTCCGCTGCTGCCGCCCGTCATGGCGCCCAGCACGGCGCCGGCCGCCGCACCGATGCCGGCGCCCTTGGCCGTGCCCTTTTGCGATTCGTTCATGTTGGCGCAGCCGGTGGCCAACAAGGCCATGGCCAGCACCGCCGCCGTAGCCTGTGTGCGTGTCTTCATCTGAAACCTCCTTGAGTCAAGACAGGCTCCACCTGCGGCGGAACCGGTGTTGATTGTCAGAGCGGCAAGTCGTTCAATTTGCAAACGATGTGCAGCACTTTGTGAACAAGTGTTCCAACCCGTTTCGCACGCCCATGCACAATCCACGCACCATGGCACGCCACTCCCAACTCCTGCACCCGCAACGCGAACCCGCCGCGCTGCGCCCCGCCGCCACCGTCCTGCTGCTGCGCGACACACCCACCGGCATCGAAGTGCTGATGACACGGCGTTCGCTCACCGCCAGCTTCGCGCCCGGCGCCTATGTGTTTCCGGGCGGAGGCATCGACGCGGCCGACCAGACTGCCCACAGCCAGTCCACGCGCCGCCCCACGCAGAGCGACCTGCACCTCACGCAGGCCATCGCCGCCATACGCGAAAGTTTTGAGGAACTGGGCGTGCTGCTGGCCCGCCACGCCGATGGCCGATGGGCCGACACGGCAGACATTGCTGCGCTGGACCGCAAGGCGCCGTTTGCCGCGCAATGCGCCGAGCGTGGCCTCACGCTGGCGGCCGACCAAGTGTTTGTGCTGGCCCACTGGATCACCGACCGCGACCTGCCGCGCCGTTTTGACGTGCCGTTTCTGGTGGCCCGCATGCCCGAAGGCCAGACCCCGGTGGCCGACGAGGCCGAGCAGTTCGAACCCGTGTGGGTGCGCCCGGCCGACGCGCTCGCGCGCCACAAGGCGGGCAATTTCTTCATCATCTTCCCCACCATCCGCACGCTGGAGCGGCTGCAGACCTACACCACGGTGGATGCCGTGCTGACCGCCTGTGCCAGCGAACAGCCGCTGTGGACCAGTTGCCCACGCGCTGGCCTCAAACACGGCCAGGATTCGCGCCACATGGAGCACGAGCCCGAGTTTGGCGAACTGGCGCTGGTGTCGCCGGATGGCCAAATCGTGCACGAGCTGGCCTGGCAGAACGACACCCCCGTGCCGCTGCTGAAGAACGTGCTGCGCCTGACCGCGCCCAACCCCGGCTTCATGACCGGGCCGGGCACCAACAGCTACCTGATCGGCGACCCGGCCACGGGCTATGCGGCCATCGACCCCGGCCCGGACGACGCCGGCCACATCGAGCGCCTGTGGCGCGCCTGTGGCGGGCAGATCCGCCACATCATCTGCACCCATTCCCACCCCGACCACTCTCCCGGCGCGCGCCGGCTGCAGGCCCTGGGCGCCGAGCGTCCGCCCATCCTGGGCCTGGCCAGCCGCGCCACGGCACGCGCCGACAGCCAGTTCCAGCCCGACCGCGAGCTGGCCGACGGCGAGCGGATCGTGCTGCAGGCCGCAGGGCATGAAACCCACACCCTGCAGGTGGTGCACACCCCCGGCCACGCGGCCAACCACCTGTGCCTGCTGCTGCTCGAAGATGGCCTGCTGATCTCAGGCGACCACATCCTCAACGGCAGCACCACCGTCATCAGCCCGCCCGACGGCGAGATGCAGGCCTACCTCGATTCGCTGGACAAACTCGCCGCGCTGTGTGCGCAACACCAGATCGGCTTCATCCTGCCCGCCCACGGCCACGTGCTGGGCGACGCGCCTGGGGCGATTGCCCACCTCAAGGCCCACCGCCTCAAGCGCGAAGCGAAGGTGGCCGCCGCCATGCGAGCCCTGCCCAACGGCAATCTCGACGACTGGGTGCCCCTGGCCTACGACGACGTGCCCGAACGCCTGTGGCCGGTCGCCAAACGGTCGCTGCAAGCGCATGTGGACCACATCCGCAGCCTGGGTGGTTTCAATGTCTGACGACAACAGCGGCGTGCGCCTGGCCAAACGCGTGGCCGAACTCAAAGCCTGCTCGCGTGCCGAGGCCGAACGCTACATCGAGGGCGGCTGGGTCAGCGTCAATGGCGCCGTGGTGGAGTTGCCGCAGCACCGCGTTGGCGAGGCCGATGAGGTCACACTGGCCGCCGATGCGCGAGCCACCATGCTGCCGCCAGTGACGGTGCTGTGGCACAAGCCAGTGGGCGTGCGCTGCGACATCGAACAGGCGCCCAAGGCCGAGTGGCTGGCCGCCGAACACCGCAGCGTCGAAGATCGCTCCAAACAACGCCTCTTGCTCAAACACTGGGCCGGCCTGCGCTGCGCTGCGCCACTGGACACCGCCGCCAGTGGCCTGGTGGTGTTCACGCAGGAAAGTGGCATCTGGCGCCGCCTGGTGGACGACGCCATCACGGTGGAACACGAACTGTGGGTGGATGTGAAAGGCGTGGTGGCGCCTGGCGCACTGGCGGCACTGCAGCGCCAGGTGCGCGCCAGCGTGAACCGCCAGAACGACGCCGGCACCCGCCTGCGCGTGGCCGCCAAAGGCCTGCGCAAAGGGCAGCTGGGGGCCTGGTGCGAGACCGCCGGCATCCAGCCCGATGCGGTGCACCGCGCCCGCCTGGGGCGCCTGGCCCTGGGCACGCTGGCCGTGGGGCAATGGCGCCTGATGATGGGCTACGAGCGCTTTTGAAGCGCCGCCGTGAATAAAGTGTGAAGTCTGCCGGTACGCCGGATTCTGTGCGCTGGGGTTGCCCCCCGCGTGACCGCCATTCCTCTGGGCCGCTGGTCACCCAAGCGGCTCGGTGCTGCCTACCCGCCAACTCACCTTGCGGAACCACAAGGATCTGCGACGCGGCGAACCACGTCACTTCAGATTGGCCTATTTGGCATTGCTGCGCGCAGAGATTGCCCGTTTCACCCCCAGTGGTCTACCTTGCGGCACGCCCCTGGGACTCGTCTCTGTTGCTCTGATCCGCACCTCACGGTGGAGAGCCGTTAGCTCCTGCGCTGTCCTGTGCAGTCCGGACGTTCCTCCAGTGCGACCTTTCGGTACTTGCACCAGCGGCGGTCTGGCAGGCTTCACACCCCGATTATCGCCACAATGGCGGTTGCCGCCCACCCTCCCCCAACCGAAGGACCTCCCATGAAAGCCGACAACATCCTGCAGACCATTGGCAACACCCCCCATGTGCGCCTACAACGACTGTTCGGCACCGCCCCCCAACAGGTCTGGATCAAGTCCGAGCGCAGCAACCCGGGCGGCTCCATCAAAGACCGCATCGCCCTGTCCATGGTCGAAGCGGCCGAGCGCTCGGGCGAGCTCCAACCGGGCGGCACCATCGTCGAACCCACATCTGGCAACACCGGCATCGGCCTGGCCATGGTGGCCGCCGTCAAGGGCTACAAACTGATCCTGGTGATGCCCGACAGCATGTCGGTAGAGCGCCGCCGCCTGATGCTGGCCTACGGCGCCAGTTTCGACCTGACGCCGCGCGAAAAGGGCATGAAAGCCTCCATCGCGCGCGCCGAGGAAATCGTCGCCAGCACCCCGGGCGCCTGGATGCCCATGCAATTCAACAACCCGGCCAACATCGACGTGCACGTGCGCACCACCGCCGAAGAAATCGCCGCCGATTTCCCCGACGGCGTCGACGTGCTCATCACCGGCGTGGGCACCGGTGGCCACCTCACCGGCTGCGCCCGTGTGCTCAAGGCCCGCTGGCCGCAACTCAAGGTGTACGCGGTGGAACCCACGGCTTCGCCGGTGATCTCCGGTGGCCAGCCTTCGCCCCACCCCATCCAGGGCATTGGCGCGGGCTTCATCCCCAACAACCTCGACACCACCGTGCTCGACGGCGTGATCCAGGTCGATGCCGAACCAGCCCGCGAGATGGCCCGCCGCTGCGCCCGCGAAGAAGGCATGCTGGTGGGCATTTCCTCGGGTGCCACGCTGGCCGCCATCGCCCAGAAGCTGCCCGAGCTGGCGCCCAACGCCGTGGTGCTGGGCTTCAATTACGACACCGGCGAGCGTTACCTGTCGATCGAGGGCTTCCTCCCCGCGTGAGGCAACGGAAAAACTAAAATGGGGGCTTGCTTGATCAACACGAGCCCTCCCATGATCCGACTGACCGAACTCAAGTTGTCCCTGGCCGACGTGCCGGTGGAACACCGCCGCGCCGCCGACGCCCCCTCTGAAACCGAGGCCGACCGCGC
>DASUIK010000015.1:0-3209 GCA_036279795.1 Burkholderiaceae bacterium
GAGCATGAAGATGCGGTCCATCAGCTTGTCGGCGTGTTTCATCTCGCCAATGGACTCCTCGTATTCCTTCTTGGCCAGCTTGTCGAAGCCCCAGTGTTTGAGCATGCGGTAGTGCACAAAGTACTGGTTGATGGCGGTGAGCTCGTTCTTGAGCTGCGCTTGCAGGTGCGCAATGACTTGGGGATCGCCTTTCATGACGGGCTCCTGGTGATCTGGGTTGGGAAAGCCTGCAGTGTAGGCCGTTGCCCATGGGACGTCCGGCAAACTTTTACGAATGAGAATTGTTCGCATATACTGCGAGCCATGGCCGAGCCAACCGCCGCCCGGCCTCATCCAGAGGAGTTGCCCATGCACACCCACGCCGACGGTGAATACGAGATGCCCAGCGTTGAAGCCCTGCTCGCCGGCACCCTGGCCTTGATGACCGGCCACGCCCAAAGCGCGTGCAGCCACCAACGGGGCCTGATGGCCCAGAAAATCGGCGCCAACCTGTGTTGCCTGGCCAGGCACCCTGCCCTGTCCAGCAACTTCAAAACCGTGGTCGAACGCATGCGCGCCCATTGGGCGGTGTTCGCCCAGTCGATCACCGACCCCACCCCGCCATGGGCGACCAGCAGCACCCGGCTGCAATGAAAGGACGGGGCATGGAACACGGGACGAGCGCCGAATACCACGTCCTGCTGCGCATGTGGGGGCGCCTGCAAAACGACGTGAGCACACAAAACCAGGCCCACGCCAAGGCGCTTCGGGCCTTGGAATCTGAGGTGCTGCGCTTGCGGGCGGACTTGTTGATCACCCGCACCGCCTTGTGCTGGGGCATGGGGGCAGGCGGCTTGACCGTGGCAAAACGGCCGCTCAGGCGCGTGAACTCTGCACCCGCCACCCAGTCACCGGCGCCATCGGCAGCCGACGAGGTGCTGTGCCGCACCGCCTGCGAGGGCCACGCCCACCACTGGCTCGATGAGGATCAGGCCTGCGCGCGCACCGGCCAGGCGTGCCATCGACTGGCCCGCGCGGGGTGACAAAGCAAAGGGCCTCAGCCCAGGTTGAGGGCCAGGTGCGGCGCCGACTCGTTGCGCAAATGGGCCACCGGGGCCACCGACCGGCATTCCGACCAGATGTTGCGCGCCGCACATTCGCACTTGCCACATTGGGTGGCCACACCCAGGTCGATCTGGATGTCTTCAAACGCTTGGCCCGCACGGGCACAACGCTCAATGGTTCGGTCACTGACCCGATGGCACACACAAACGATCATCACCCGGCTCCGAAGAATTTAGCGAATGATAATCGTTCTTATTAAGTTTGACAACAACCCTCATTCGGACCGTTAACCATCACCACGGTTCAGGCCCGCGCCCGGGCAGCGCGCCGGTGGGCCAACTTTTCGGCGTACATCCGCTTGTCGGCCACGGCCAGCAGCGGCGCCATCTCGTTGCCGTCGGACGGGAACAGCGCCCAGCCCACACTGGCGCCCGTGGCCACGGAAATGCCTAGCGGCAAAAAGGGTTTGCCCAGCACACCACGCAGCTTGGCGGCCATGCCGTCGAGGTCGGTGTCGGCATTGACCTTGTCGATGATCAGCGCGAACTCGTCGCCGCCCACACGGGCGCAAAAATCGCTGGCGCGTATGGCTTTTTGCAGGCGGCTGGCCACGGTCTGCAAGAGCACGTCGCCAACCGCGTGGCCGTGGCGGTCATTGACGGGCTTGAAGTCGTTGAGGTCGATGCACATGACGCCAAAACGGCTGCCCTCGCGTTCGGCCAGGCTGCGCGTGCGCACAAACACCTGCTCGAAATAACGCCGGTTGGCCAGCCCCGTGAGCTCGTCGTGCATGGCCATGTGGCGCATGTACTCCTTGGTGCGGCGCTGCTCCTCCACCGCGTCCTTCAGGCGCTCGTTGAGTTCGATGGCTTCGATGGCAGTGGATGACACGCGCCGCGCCTTGAGCAACACCACCACCAGCCAGACCACCGCCATCATCGACAGCAGCAGGTGGAAGTTGTCGCCGCTGGCCACAAACGCCTGGCCGTTGTAGAGGGCCATGGGCGCCATGCCCAGCAGCCCCAGCGTGATGTAGTAAGCGGGCAAGACGGCATAGCTCATGGCCCCCACCGTCACCACCGTGGAGATGATGAGGAACAGGAAGGCGGCTTCCGCATGCTGGGCACCCGGAGGCAGCATGAACACCGAGGCCCCACACATCAGCGCCACCACAGCGCCCAGCGCCATGCGCCAGCGCAACACCCGGCGTGCGGTGGCCACGGTTTCCAGCGGCTGGCCGTGCACCCAGGCCTCGTAAAAAATCACCGCCACCGACGCCAGCACCAGACCCGAGAACCAGGCCATCAACACGGTGTCGCCCACGCCGGCCGAGCGCAGCACCACCGCAATGAGCACACCGGCCACCACCATGCTGAACATGTTGCCGGCGGCATGGCCAAAAAAGACGCGGGTGCGCTCCAGCAAGGTCCGGTCGGACAGGGTGGGCACATCCTCGGGGTTGATGTCGGTCATGGTGGTGCTTGGGTCGCCAAACATCGAAAAAGGCTCGGTGGTGGCTGATTATGTCCCGCCACCCCACCCGGCCAGGGATGGAAAAGCCCCATGGACAAGGGCTTTCTGTGTGGATGCCGACCAGCGGCGACAAGCGCTAGAGTCGCGCCATGACCGAGGCCGACGTCCACGCCACCCTCACCGAACACCTGATCCAGCACCTGCGCCACACACACGCGGACGCTGGCGAGGTGCGGGTGGTGCACACCCACATCTCCACCGTGCTGCTGGCGGGCGACTTCGCCTACAAGCTCAAGCGCCCCGTCCGCCTGCCCTTTCTGGATTTCAGCACGCTGGAGCGCCGGCACCACTTTCTGCAGGAAGAGCTGCGCCTGAACCGGCGCACGGCATCCGAGCTTTACCTGAACCTCTTGCCCATCACCGGCCAACCGGACGCACCTCGCCTGGGCGGCAATGGCCCGGCCATCGAATGGGCCCTGCGCATGCGGCGCTTCGGCCCCGGGGGCGAGTTCCGTGCCATGGCCGAGGCCGGCACCCTCACCCCCCACCACATCGACGCCCTGGCCGACCACCTGGCCGCGTTCCACCTGGCGCTGCCAGCCAGCGCACCCGTAGCGGGTGGCAGCCTGCTGCGCTGGGCCAGCGACAGCCTGGACGAGGTGGCGGCATCCGCACAGCGCCCCACCACCTGC
>DASUIK010000016.1:0-9160 GCA_036279795.1 Burkholderiaceae bacterium
CCGCGCTGTAGGGCTGCCGCCCGCGCGACAACACCCGCTCGTCCAGGCCTGCCACACTGTGGGCAGGAGACTTGCCCACATGACGACCTCACCCACCCCGGCCGCGCTGGCTGCTACCGCCCTCATCAACAGCGACCACCCTGGCGTGATCGCCTTCGCACAACAACACGCCCAAGGCGCCGATGAACGCGAACGCGCGGTGGCGCTGTATCTGGCGGTGCGCGACGGCTTCCGCTACGACCCCTACCGCATCGACCTGGCGCCCGAACACATGCGCGCCAGCAGCGTGCTGGAAAAGGGCTACGGCTGGTGTGTGCCCAAGGCCGCGCTGCTGGCGGCCGCTTGCCGCGCGGTGGGCATCCCGGCGCGCGTGGGCTACGCCGACGTGCGCAACCACATGAGCACCGAACGCATGCGCCAGACCATGGACACCGACATGTTCATCTGGCACGGCTACACCGACATCTGGCTGGACGGCCAGTGGGTCAAGGCCACGCCGGCCTTCAACATCCAGCTGTGCGAACGCTTCGGCCTGCTTCCGCTGGATTTCGATGGCCGCCACGATTCGATCTACCACCCCTTCGACAAGGCCGGTAACCGCCACATGGAGTACGTGAACCAGCGTGGCGCCTTCGACGACATGCCCCTGGCCCAGATCGTGGCCGACTTCCACGTGGTCTACCCCACCATGATGCGCGAGCAGGCGCAGATGCACGCGGCCAGTTTCCAGCAGGACGTGGAGCACGAGGTCACTCGGGGCTGAACGACAATGCGGCTTGCCATGGCCGCACCCCACACCACCGCCGCTCTGATCGGCGAACACCCCAGCATCGTCGCCCTGCGTGAGCTGATCGCACGCGTGGCGCGCTCGAAAGCACAGACGGTGCTGATCTACGGCGAAACCGGCACCGGCAAGGGCCTGGTGGCCCGACTCATTCACCAGCAGTCGGTGCGCGCGGGGGCCGAGTTCATCGACATCAATTGCGCGGCCATTCCGGCCGAGCTGCTGGAGTCGGAGCTGTTCGGCCACGAACGTGGCGCCTTCACCGGCGCGGTGGGCGCCAAGACGGGGCTGATCGAAGCGGCCAACGGCGGCACGCTGTTCCTCGACGAAGTGCGCGAGCTGGACCCGGTGATGCAGGCAAAAATTCTCACCCTGCTCGACAACCGGCGTTTTCGGCGCGTGGGCGCGGTCAAGCCCATCCACGTGGACGTGCGCTTTATCGCCGCCACCAACAAGATTTTGCTCGGCGAGGTCAAGGCCGGCCATTTCCGCGACGACCTCTACTACCGGCTGCAGGTCATCGCCATCAACATCCCACCGCTGCGCGAGCGCGGCGATGACGTGTTCCTGCTGGCCGAACACGCGCTGGCCGGCTTCAACGCCCAACACGGCAGCCGCATGCGCCACTTTGCGCCCGAGGTGCAAGACATCTTTCGCCGCTACACCTGGCCGGGCAACGTGCGCGAGCTGGAGAACCTGCTGGAGCGCATCTGCCTGCTGGAAGACGGCGAGCGCATCGAAGTGGCCCACCTGCCGCAGCGCATCCTGCGTGACGTGGGGCTGGCACCCGCATCGACAACACCCGGCGCGCCCAGCACCGACGCGGACTACCACCAGGCCACTGCCCACTTCCAGCGTGAACTGATCGCTCGCGCCCTGCGCGCAGCCCGTGGCCAGCTGGGCGAGGCGGCGCAGCGCCTGGGCCTGAGCCGACACGCCCTGCGCCACCAGATGGGCAAGCTGGGCTTGCAAGAAGGCGAGGGCGGGTCTGTCGATGCGTGAAATTCACGCATACGAGTTAAATATTCACCCAAATTGCATTCATCATTCGCGGCAAATCTGCATCAAACCATTGATTTAAAAGAGGTTTTTTCTTTCGCACCGGTTGGCACAAATGCTGCGGAAGGGTAGGCGTCGGGCCCACGGCGGGCCAGTTCACCCCACCCTCGCATGCAACACCTGAAGATCATTTGCCCCAACGGCCACCTCGGCTTCGCCCCCCTGCGCCCCGAGAGTTTCGAGATCGGCGTCAACGCCCAACCCGACTACATCGCGGCCGATTCCGGCAGCGACGACGTGGGCCCCGTGCCCCTGGGCTCGGACACCTCCACCAGCCCCGAAGCCTGGCAACGCGGCGACCTCGAAAAAATGCTGCTGGCCTCGCGCCGCCTGGGTGTGCCCATGGTCATCGGCTCGGCCGGCGACACCGGCTCCAACAGCCGCGTGGACCGCTACGTCGCCATCATCAAGGAGCTGGCCCAGCAGCACGGTCTCAAAAAATTCAAGCTCGGCTACTTCTACTCCGAGGTGGACAAGGAAACGCTGCGCGCAAAGATGCGTGCCGGCAGCGCCGTGCTGGGCCTGGACGGCTTCGCTACGCTGACTGAAAGCGAACTCGACGCCACCGACCGCATCGTCGCCATGGCCGGCGTGCACCCCTACATCGAACTGCTGCGCCAGGGCGCGGACGTGATCATCGGTGGCCGCAGCTCCGACGCCGCCGTGTTCGCCGCACCCGCGCTGTTCCACGGTTTCGCCGAAGACCGCGCCTACTACCTGGGCAAGGTGCTTGAGTGCGCTTCCTTCTGCGCCGAACCCTACGGCGGCAAGGAAACCGTGATGGGCACCATCTCGCACGAGGACGTGCAAGTGACCGCCATGCACCCCGATCAGCGCTGCACCATCGCCTCTGTGTCAGGCCACGCCATGTACGAGCGCTCCAACCCCTACGAGGAATTCTTCGCAGGCGGGCGCCTGGACATGACGCACTGCCACTACGAGCAGATAGACCCGCGCACCACCCGCATCACCGGCTCGCGCTTCGAGCCAGCACAAAAGGTGCGCGTCAAGCTCGAAGGCGCCGGCAAGGTGGGCGAGCGCTACGTGGGCATCTGCGGCATCCGCGACCCCTACACCGTGGCCAACGTGGACCGCGTGATCGCCTGGGCGCGCGAGCAGGCCCGCCTGCGTTTTGGCGACAGCGGCTACGAGCTGCACTACAACGTCTACGGCCGCGACGGCGTGATGGGCGAGCTGGAGCCGCTGCGCGACCAGCCCGGCCACGAGCTGTGTGTGATGGTGCAGGGCGTGGCGCCCACCAAAGAAATGGCCGAAGAGCTGACCATGATCGGCCTGCGCCAGATGTTCTACGCCCGCCTGCCCGACGTGAAGGGCACGGCCGGCTCAGTGGCCTTCCCGCTCGACGAGGTGCTGCACGCCAGCCCCGCCTACCGCTGGACGCTGAACCACACGGTGGAGGTGAACGACCCGATGGAGTTGTTCAAGACCCACCTGGTTGAAGCGGGCATCTGACACATCTGGAGCACACGATGAACACACAAAAACTGAGCGAACTCGCCAAGACCATCCGCAGCAAAAACGCGGGCGTCAACAAGATCACCTTCGACATCATCTTCCGCGAGCCGGCGCAGTACGAACGCGTCAAACGCTCCGGCGCCATCACCCGCGAGAGCATGGCCGCGCTTTACCGCATCCCGGTCGAGCGCATCTCCGACTTCGTCGAATACGACCCCGGCCTGGCCATCAAATTCACCGTCTACCGCCTCCAACCCAGCGGCAGCGCGGGCGATGGCGACATCTTCGGCGCGCAGCAGTACGCGCCGCTGCTGGACATCGCCATTCCCGCCTGAACGCGCACACCCACCCCACAGGAGATGAGATGAACCACAAACGCCAACTGCTCGCCCAACTGGGCCTGATCGCAGCCGCCGTGTGCCTGCCTGGTGCCGCTTCGGCACAGCCCGACGCACCGGTGCCGGCGGTGATGAAAATCGTCGTGCCCTTTGGCCCCGGGGCCAGCAACGACGCCATCGCGCGCGCCGTGGCCCCCGTGCTGGCCAAGCGCCTGGGCAACACGGTGATCGTGGAGAACAAGGCCGGGGCGGCCGGCACCATCGGGGCCGACTTTGTGGCCAAAGGCCCACGCGACGGCTCGGCCCTGCTGCTGACCTCGTCCACCTTCGTCACCGCCGCAGCCACCCAGGCCAAGATGCCCTACGACCCGCTCACCGCTTTTGCGCCGGTGGCCATGGTGGGCAGCGGCCCCATGCTGGTGGCGGTGAGCGCGGCCACGCCCATCAAGACCGCCGCCGACCTGGTGGCCGCGGCCCGCGCGCGGCCGGGCAAACTCACCTACGGCACCTCGGGCGTGGGCTCCATCGCCCACCTGTCCAGCGAGATGATCAGCGACGCCGCCAAAGTGCAGATGCTGCACGTGCCCTACAAAGGCGCCGCGCCCGCGCTGATGGACATGGCCGGCGGGCAGATCGACATGATGGTGTCCAACTACAGCTCGCTGGCGCCGCAGATCAAGGGCGGCAAGGTGCGCGCCATCGCCGTGACATCGGCACAGCCGAGCCCGGCCTTTGCCGACCTGCCGCCCATGGCCACCGCAGCCCCGGGGTTTGCGGCCGACATCTGGGTCGCCATCCTGGCACCGGCGGGCACACCGACCGCTCTGGTGCAGCGCCTGAACCGGGAGATCGTGGACATCGCCAACACACCGGAGGTGCGTGCGCTGCTGGAACCCGATGGCGCACTGCCCACGCCCTATGCCCCGGCCGAGGTGGCCCAGCGCATCAAAGACGATCTGGCGCGCTGGAAACAGATCGCGACCGACAAGAAAATCGTCGCGGAGTGACCTTCAAGCCGATGCGGGTCAGGCCTTCAGCGCCGCCCGCATCTGGTCGATGACGGCCTTGTAATCCGGCTTGCCAAAGATGGCGCTGCCGGCCACAAAGGTGTCGGCGCCGGCATCGGCCACGCGGCGGATGTTGTCGGCCTTGATGCCACCGTCCACCTCCAGGCGGATGTCCTTGCCCGAGGCTTCGATGCGTTTGCGCGCGGCCTCGATCTTGCGCAGGGCGGAGTCGATGAAGCTCTGGCCGCCAAAGCCCGGGTTCACGCTCATGATGAGGATGAGGTCGATGTCTTCGATCACCCAGTCCAGCACATCCAGCGGTTGCGCGGGGTTGAAGGTCAGGCCGGCCTTGGCGCCTTTGGCCTTGATGGCCTGCACGCTGCGGTGCACGTGGGCGCTGGCGTCGGGGTGGAAGCTCACCAGGTCGGCACCGGCGTCGATGAAGGCGCCGGCCAGCGCGTCCACCGGCTGGATCATCAAGTGCACGTCGATGGGCACCGGCGTGCCATCGGCCTGCTTGGCGTGCGGC
This sequence comes from Burkholderiaceae bacterium, assembly GCA_036279795.1. Taxonomy (GTDB): domain Bacteria; phylum Pseudomonadota; class Gammaproteobacteria; order Burkholderiales; family Burkholderiaceae_C; genus Hydrogenophaga. The sequence goes on from DASUIK010000016.1 coordinate 5,194, forward strand.
TTGAGCGCCTGGCAAATCATGGGCCCGAAGGTGAGGTTGGGCACGTAGTGGTTGTCCATCACGTCGAAGTGGATCCAGTCGGCGCCGGCGGCGATGACGTTTTTCACTTCCTCGCCCAGGCGGGCAAAGTCGGCGGAGAGGATGGACGGTGCGATGCGGTAGGTCATGGCGGGTGGATGGTGGGCGGGTCGAAGGACGAGGCGACGGTGGCATTTTCGCAGGCCGGCAAAAGACTTGGCGCGCAGGTAACATCCGCCCATGCCCAAGTACCAGTTCCACTGCGAGGTCGCGCCGCAGTACCTGCCCGAGCAGTCCGACCCCGAACGCGGCATGCACGCGTTCGCCTACACCATCACCATTTCCAATACCGGTGAGGTGGCGGCTCAACTGATTTCGCGCCACTGGCTGATCGTGGACGCCATGGGCCACACCGAAGAGGTCAAGGGCCTGGGTGTGGTGGGGCACCAGCCCCTGCTCAAGCCGGGCGAAAGTTTCCAATACACCAGCGGCGCGCGCCTGCGCACCGCCACCGGCACCATGCGTGGCAGCTACTTTTGCGTGGCCGAAGATGGTGAACGCTTTGAGACCGAGATCCCGCTGTTTGTGCTGGATGCCAGCGGCGCTGGCGGCACCGCCCGGACGCTGCACTGATGCCCCCACGCTACGCACTCCGTGTCTTCGCTGCCCCCCGAGGGGTCGCGGCCTTGCTTGGGGCGGCCCGGCGCGGCGGCCCTCTGAACTGACCATGCAACGCTCCCCCGACGCCCACGCACTGCTGGACCGGCTGGACCCCGACGCGCCGCTGGCGCAACGCCACCTCTGGCTGATGGCCGTGCTCGACTGGGTGCGCGGTGACCGCAGCGACGCCTTGGCCTGCACACGCCGCGTGACCCAGTTGCTGGACGCGGCCGAGCAGCGCCCCGAATGGTTGCCGCGCTGGCAACGCTGGTGGTCCACCTTTCACCACACCGTGGACGTGACGCCGCTGCTGGCCGACCACGGTTTTGCCCCCCGCACCGCCTTCCTGAGCGAGCTGGGTCACCGCCTGCGCCGCAAGCTGTTGCCCACCACGCCTGAAACCACCGACATCGGGCCCCTGTTCGACCTGCTGTTTCCCTACCCCTTTGACGTGACCTGGCTGCGCGCGCTCGATGACGACACGCTGGCGCGCATCGGCCGGCTGTTGAGCCAGTCGCCAGGCACACCCGAAAGCGGCGTGGCGTTGAGCACCTGGCAACAAAGCTTGCTCGACGCCACGGTGTTTGCCGTCAGCCAGGTCGGTGCCACCGGCTTTGCCGCCGAAATCCGTGTGCGCATGTCCGACGACGCGCGCCAGGCGCGGCATTTCCATGCGCTGCCTCAGGTGCTGGAGGCCTTCCGCGCCAGCGTGTCGCAGCTGGGCCCACGCAGCCCACAAGCGCAAGACGCCGCCAACGCCCTGCGCCAGCAGCTCGACAACTGCCGCCACGCCGCCTACACCGTGTACGGCCACCTGGAGGCACATGGCATTTCGGTCGGCATCGTGTTCCGCCTGCGCCAGTTGCGCGAACGCGTGTTGCGCACCAAAGGCCTGATCGACTGCCTGCTGGCCGAGCAGGGCGAACGCGCCAGCGCCACGCTGCTGGCCGATCTGGTGCGGGTGGGGCAGGACAGCCGCAGCGTGCGCCAGCTGATCGCGTCCAGCTCGCACCTCACCGCCGCGCGTGTGGCCGAGCGCAGCGCTGAAAGTGGCGAGCACTACATCACCCGCAACCGGGCCGAGTACCGCGCCATGCTGGCCAAGGCGGCAGGCGGTGGTGCCGTCATCGGGCTCACCACCTGGGCCAAGTTCGCGCTGTACGCCTTGGGCCTGTCGGCGTTCTGGATGGGTTTTGCCGCCGGGCTGAACTACGCCGTCTCTTTTGTGCTGGTGCAATTGCTGCACCTCACGGTGGCCACCAAACAGCCGGCCGTGACCGCACCGGCCATGGTGGCCAAGCTTCGCGACCTCAAGTCCAACGAAGCGGTGCGCAGCTTTGTGGACGAAGTGGCCCACCTGTTCCGCTCGCAGGTGGCCGCCATCGTGGGCAACGTGGGCCTGGTGGTGCCGGTGGTGTTGCTCATCAGCGGCCTGCTGGCGCACTTTGCGGGTGCCCACATGATCAACGCCGAACAGGCCCACCATGTGCTGCACGACCTGAACGTGATTGGCCCCACCGCGCTGTTTGCGGCCTTCACCGGTGTGCTGCTGTTTGCCTCCAGCATCATCGCCGGCTGGGTGGAAAACTGGTTTGTGCTGCACCGGCTTGATTCGGCCATGACCCACCACCCCCATTTCACGCGCACCTTGGGCGTGGCCAGGGCGGCACGCTGGGCCGGCTTCATGCGGCGCCACATCTCGGGTTTTGCCTCCAACATCTCGCTGGGGTTCATGCTCGGACTCATCCCGGCCTTTGCCGCGTTTTTTGGCCTGGGGCTGGAAGTGCGCCACGTCACGCTGTCGGCCGGCCAGGTGGCGGCGGCCGCTGCCACGCTGGGCCTGCAGGTCTTGGCAGAGCCGGCCTTCTGGTGGGCGGTGGCCGGCGTGGTGGTGGTGGGCCCCATCAACCTGGCGGTGAGCTTTTACCTTGCCTTCCGGCTGGCGCTCAAGGCGCAGAACATCAACCAGGTGAACCGCCAGCGCATACGGGCCGAAATCCGCTCGCGCATCCGCAGCGCACCGCTGTCTTTCTTGTGGCCGCCACGCGACGAAGCCAACGCCAGCCATGGGTGAGTTCGAACTGATCCGGCGCCACTTTCAGCGCCAGCGGCCGGCCCGCGCCGATGTGCCGCTGGGCATTGGCGACGACTGCGCCTTGCTCTCGCCCGAGCCGGGGCAGCAACTGGCGGTGTCCACCGACATGCTGGTCGAAGGCCGGCACTTTCTCTCCACGGTGGACCCCGCCGCGCTGGGCCACAAGGCGCTGGCCGTCAACCTCAGCGACCTGGCGGCCATGGGTGCCGCGCCCCTGGGCTTCACCCTCGCGCTGGCACTGCCGCAGGCCGACGACGCCTGGCTGGCGGGTTTTGCACGCGGCCTGTTCGAACTGGCCGACGCCCACGGCTGCGAGCTGGTGGGCGGCGACACCACACGCGGCCCGCTCAACCTGAGCCTCACCGTGATGGGCCAGGTGCCGCCCGGGCAGGCGCTGCGGCGTGCGGCCGCGTTGGCGGGGGACGACATTTACGTGAGTGGCACGCTGGGCGACGCGCGGCTGGCACTGGAGGTGTTTCGCGGTGGGCTGGCACTCGACGCCCATGCCTTCACACGCGTGCGGGCACGCCTCGAACGCCCCACACCCCGGCTCGCCCTGGGCCTGGCCTTGCGCGGCGTGGCCCACGCGGCGGCCGACATCAGCGACGGCTTGAGCGGCGACCTGGGCCACATCCTCGCTGCCAGCGGCGTGGGCGCCACGCTGCACGCCCCCGCCGTGCTGCAAGCCACCAGCGACGACCTGCGTGGCACCGGTGACACGCGCGCACTCGAATACGCCTTGACCGGCGGCGACGACTACGAACTGGTGTTCACCGCGCCCAGCGCCCGGCGCGATGCCGTGGCCCAGGCCGCCACCCAAGCCGGCGTGAACGTCACGCGGATCGGCCAGATCGACGCCGCCCCCGGCCTGCGCCTGCTGGACGCGCTAGGCCGCGAACAGGCCTTGCCCGGCCGCGCTTTCGACCACTTTGCATGAGTGCCGCGCCGGGCCGCCCCAAGCCAGCTCGTACCCCCTCGGGGGGCAGCGCACCACGCGCAGCGGGAAGCGTGGGGGCGTTCGCATGAGCGCCGCGCCGGGCCGACCCCAGCCAACTCGGCCCATCACCGTGGCCCTGGCCGGCCTCTGCGCACTGGCCGTGGCCATGGGCATCGGCCGGTTCGCTTTCACGCCGCTGCTGCCCATGATGCTGCACGACGGTGTGGTCAACCTCGCCACCGCGAGCTGGCTGGCCA
>DASUIK010000017.1:0-21423 GCA_036279795.1 Burkholderiaceae bacterium
CGAGAACACGTTGCCGCTCTGACCCGTCTGGTAGATGAAGCGCGAATTCTCCAGGTCCGACAGGTCGTACAAGGCCCGCAGGCTGGCGGCGTGGCGGTTGGCGTAGGGTGCATCCGCTTTGTCCAGGTGGTACTGCCCCACGTTCACGGTGAAGGGGTCGCCCCCGGTGGGCACGCGCACCTCGAACCACTTGGCCAGTGGCGCCACGTTGCTGAACGGGCGGTGGATGGAAATGGCGGGGTGGGCGGTGCCCCAGGTCCATTGGGCGACATCGCCACCCTGCGCAATCCGCAGCTTGTCCAGCGCCCGGCTCAATGCGTCGCTCGACGCCTTGGCACAACCGCCCTGCCCGCACCAGGCCGCATCATCGCGAGCCAGAATGCCCTCCACACCGGAGCGGAACAGGCGCTTGCCATACAGCTTTTCAAACCGCGCTTGCCCCACACGCTCGCCGATGACGCCGCGCGTGAACTCGTCCACCCAGACGCTGAAGATCAGCGGTGCGGCGCTGTCGGCGCGCATGTGGCCGTCAAAGCCTTGCAACTGCGCCAGCGCAGCCGCTGCCAGCGGATGGCCTGAGGTGGTTTTTTGCAGGTAGGGCAGCAAGAGCAGCGTCGCGTCCGATTGCTGGTCGCCGTGGATGGCTCGCATGCTGGCGAAGTCGTGTTTCGGCGTTTTCTCCAGCATGTGCTCAATACGCTGTTGGCGCCAGGGTGGCGACCAGTCTTGGGTGATGAAGTGCGGGTAATTGGCCGCGTGGATGCGCTGGTTGGCCGTGGCGATCCAGCCCTTGACGCCGTCGTCCTGCGGGGTGTCCTCGTAGGGCAGCCAGCCCACCCAGTCGTAGCGCGCCTCCCAACCTGGCGACGGGGCCACACCGCGTATGTCGTTGTTCGCGGCGCGCACCGGCACCTTGCCGGCAGCCTTGTAGGCGATGCGGCCCGACACGTCGGCCATCACCACGTTTTGCATGGGAGAGTGGAAGTGGCGGTAGGCCTCGATCAATTCACCCACTGATTGCGCCTGGTTGGACAACACCCCCGCCAGCACGTTGCTGTTGTCGGCGTCCAGCGCCGTCCAGCGCAGCGCCAGCACGTGTTTGGTGGTGTCCAGCACCTCGCTGTGTGATGCCTGTGCGTCGCTGAGCACTGGGCCGTGGCGGGTGCTGCGCACCACATGCTTCACGTCGGGCTGGCCCTTGACGCGAATGGTCTCCTCGCGGGTGGCGAAGTCGGCCCAGGCGGTCTGGCCTTCGGGCGCCGGCACACGGTACTGCGCCGGGTTGGCCGGGTTGATCTGCTCCAGGTACAGGTCTTGCACATCGGGGCCGGTGTTGGTGAAACCCCAGGCCACGGTGGCGGTGCGGCCCAACACCACCGACGGCAGGCCGGGCAAGGTGGCACCGATGACGTTGAGCGCCGGCTGACCGTCGGCCGCCGGGGCCTGCAGATGCGCAAAGTACCAGATGGCGGGTGCACTCAGGCCGAGGTGCGGGTCGTTGGCCAGCCAGGGCTTGCCGGTGGCGCTGCGGCTGCCCGCCACGACCCAGTTGTTGCTGCCCTTGCCATCCACGTTGCCCACTTCCTGGGTCCAGGCCACCACCTCTTGTGCCAGATGGGCACGCAGGCGTTCGGCGGGGCTGCCGCCGCTGGGCAACAGCGGAGCCGCAGCGGTTTTCAGTGCGGCTTTGTACACGCCCAGGTCGCGGTACAGCTTGGCCAGATCGGCGCTGCCGGCCGGCGGTTCGCCGGGGTACGGCGGCAGGGCCTGCCACAGCGCGGGGGTATCGAGCACCTGCAACATGGACAGGCGCGCGAACTCCGTGCCCCAGTTGCCACCCAGATCCAAGGCCATCATGATGGACCAGCCCATGCTGTCGAGCACGTCCCAGTACTGGCCGGCCTTGGCCGCGTCGCGCGGGTTGAACTGCAGGATCTGGAACTCGGGCGACAAGGCCTGCGAGCCCTCGATGTAGAAGGCGTTGAGGCCTTGCACGTAGGCCTCAATCAACGCCTTGCTGGAGGCCGGTAGGCGCTCCCACTGTGCTTGTGCGGCTTGCCGAATGCCCAGTGTGCGCATGAGCTTGTCGGTCTCCAGTGTGGCTGGTCCCAGCAAGGCCGACAGCTCGCCGCGCATGATGCGTCGGTTGAAGTCCAGTTGCCAGCCACGCTCCTGCGCGTGCACGTAGCCGATGGCGCGCATGGCGTCCAGAGGCGACTGGGCCTCGATGTGGGTGACGTCGGACGCATCCCGCTTAACCGCGACCGGCGCTTTGAGCACGCTCAAGCGGAGGGCTCCCTCCAGCTGGGGCAGGCTGCGCTTAGCGTAAATGCCGAGCGTCACACCCAACACCACCAACAGGGCCAGCACGGCCCACAGTCCACGTTTGATCCAGCGCACTGGCGTCTCCTTGCTTGTTGTCTGTTGCGACGGGGCGTCTCAGCCCCAGTAGATCAGCGCGTCGCGCCCTTCGGTCATCAGCCGCACCTTCTGTCCCACAGGCAGCAGCACTTTGGTGGGCACGTGGCCGAACGGCAGGCCCGTCAGAACCGGCACCTTGAGCTGGGAGCGCAGCCAGTCCGCCACAGCGGGCATGTCGAAACCGCGGTCGTAGCCGGGCACAAGTTTGTAGCCTGTGAAGCTGCCCAGCACCACGGCCTTTTGTCGCGCGAGGATGCCGGCGTACAGCAGCTGGGTCAGCATGCGCTCCACACGGTAGGGGTGCTCCGCCACATCCTCTAGGAACAGCACGCCACCTTTGACCTCGGGCAGGTAGGGCGTGCCCACCAGCGAACACAAGACGCTGAGGTTGCCGCCCCAGAGCGTGGCCGGTGGCGTTTTCCAATCGGCCAATTGCGGCTGGGCCTTGAGGTCGGCAGCGGGCAGGCGCCAGCCGGCACCTTCGCCGTGGCCGTCGACGAGGTCGTCGAAGCAGGCTTCCATGATCATGTCGGGCGAGCCGTCGTCCTCCACTTGCCCGCCAAAGTCCTCACCCACCGCCGGGCCGGCCCAGGTGGTGGCCCCCGTTTTGGCCAGCACCGCCAACTGAAAGGCGGTGAAGTCGCTCAGGCCCACCCACTGCGTACCTCTTTCAATGCTCTTGGCGATGGCCTTGAACGGCAAATCGGGGAGGATGCGGGTGAGGCCGTAGCCACCGCGTGAGATCATCACCACGTCAGCGCCACTGGCCGCAGCGCGACCAACGGCGGCCAGGCGCGTGGCGTCGTCGCCGGCGAAACGCTGGTGGTGGCTGCGGGTGTCGGGGTCAAGCTCAAGGTCGTGGCCCAGGGCCTTGAGGCGGGCCAGACCACGCTGGAACGCGGCCTTGTCGCGCACCGAACTGCTGGGCGAGTGGATGTAGATGTGTGCCATGGGTTGGAGAGCAAAAAATCAGTAAAAAAAATGGGCCAGCGCGGCACGGGCGCTGGCGGCGTTGGGCGGCGATGCTGTGCCGACGCGGGTGAAGGCATTTTCAGCCGACACCAGTCGCGACCAGGCACGTGGGCCGGCACGGTGCCCCCGGTCTGGGAAAGGGGCGTCTAGGGCATCGCGAGCGCCCTGATCGTTGCCGCCATCGGCCGCCACGGGCCAATGGCCCACAAAGCGGTCGGGCTCGGCCTGCAACAGGAGGGTGGCCAGCGCATCGCCTGCTGGCATCACCATCACCACACGTTTCAAGTCAAGGTGCATCAACAGCTCTTGCAGCGCTTGGAGGTGCCACTTGAGGCTGTGGGCATGCTCTTTTTTCGGTTTGTCGCTTTTGCCGAAGCCGATCAAATCGGGCGCCACCACCCTGTGGCCAGCGGCCAACCAAACGGGGATCATGTGGCGGTACACGTAGCTCCACCCCGCGTGGTCGTGTTGGCACCACCAGGTCAACGGGGCATCTTCGGGGCCGTCGTCAACGTAATGCAGGCGCAGGCCGCCCAGGCTGGGCAGCGTGCTCACCCACCGCGGCGCCCAGGGGTAGTCCGGCAGTCGGGCGAAACGTTCGTCGGGCGTGCGCAGGGCGTCGTCGCGCAGCGGATGCGGCTGGCTCAGGCGCTGGGCCTGCCGGCGCTCGGCGAAAAAGCCTTGTAGCAAGGCCGCGCCCTCTTCCTTGAGCACGCCGGCACTCACCTGCGTGTGGTGGTTGAGCCGGGGCTCACCAAACAGATCGACCACCGAGCCGGCGGCGCCGGTTTTGGGCTCGGTGGCGCCAAACACCACGCGGGCCACACGCGCGTGCAGCGCAGCCTGCGCACACATGGCGCAGGGCTCCAGCGTCACGTACAGCTCGCAACCCTCCAGGCGGTAGTTGCCCAGGCGGTGAGCAGCCTCGCGCAGCACCAACATTTCGGCGTGTGCGCTGGGGTCGTGTGTAGTGATGGGCTGGTTGTGCGCGGTAGCCAGCACCTCGATGTGCTCCGCGTGACGGCGCACCAGCACCGCGCCCACCGGCACCTCGCCCGCCTCGGCGGCTTGGCGTGCCCGCGCCAAGGCCAGGCGCATGATGTCCTCGTCCGTGGTGTGTGGGGGCAAAAAGTGGTCGGCCGGCATGGGCCGCCAGTGTAGGTCAGGCGGCGGACGCGGCCTGTCCCGGGGCCATGCCGAGATCGTCCATCCACCGCCCCAGGGCCTGCTCATCGCGTGAACCCGCCCGGTAGGCCGCCCGCATCGCGGCGTGCGATTCTTTGCGGTGCTGGTTGAGTTTGAGCTTGCACTGTCGCGCCAGCACCTTCAACTCAAAGGCCACGATGCCACCCAGCATGCGGTGGGCAAAGTCCGGGTCGAGGTCGCGCCACTGCTGCGCGTAGGCGGGCTCGTGGTCGGCAATGAGTTGTTTGAGCAGCGCGTCCTTGGCTTCGTCGCCGTCCAAAATGCGGGCCTCCACCTGGCAATGCAGGGCGAGGTAGTTCCAGGTGGGCACGCGGGCCAGGTCGGGGTAGACCTTGGGCGAGAGGTAGGCGTGCGGCCCCAGAAAAGTCACCAGCGCTTGGGGCCTCCTGGCCAGATAGCCCGCGTGGGGGTTGGCGCGGGCGCAGTGGCCCAGCAAGGTCCAGTGCTCCCCCTCTTCCTGCAGGTGCAGGGGCAGGTGCGTGACAAACGGAAAACCGTCGTCGTCGTTGGAGATCAAGCTGGCGAACGGGTGCTCGCGCACCAAGCGGGCGGCGAGCGCCGGGTCATCGGATTTGAAGTGGGGCGGCAAGTACATGGATGAGGCTCCTTGGCAACCACTGTAACGCTTCGAGCGGGTGCGATCTTGGGCCACCCGCCCCATAACACCGCATCACTCCCACTCAATCGTCGCCGGCGGCTTGCTGCTCACGTCGTAGGTCACCCGGTTGATGCCACGCACCTCGTTGATGATGCGGCTGGACACCTTTTTGAGCAGCGCGTAGGGCAGCTCGGCCCAGTCGGCGGTCATGAAGTCGCTGGTCTGCACGGCGCGCAGTGCCACCACGTAGTCGTAGGTGCGGCCGTCACCCATCACGCCCACGCTCTTGACCGGCAGGAACACGGTGAAAGCCTGGCTGGTGAGGTCGTACCAGGTCTTGCCGGTCGCTTCGTCCTTGAAGTTGCGCAGTTCCTCGATGAAGATGGCATCGGCGCGGCGCAGCAGGTCGGCGTATTCCTTTTTCACTTCACCCAGGATGCGCACGCCCAGACCTGGGCCGGGGAAGGGATGGCGGTAGACCATCTCAGCCGGCAGGCCCAGGGCCACGCCCAACTCGCGCACCTCGTCCTTGAACAGATCGCGCAGCGGCTCCAGCAGCTTGAGGCCCAATTGCTCAGGCAGGCCGCCGACGTTGTGGTGGCTCTTGATGGTGACGGCCTTCTTGCTCTTGGCGCCGCCACTCTCGATGACGTCGGGGTAGATGGTGCCCTGGGCCAGGAAGGTCGCGCCCTTGTGGCCCGCCGTGCCGGCTTTGAGCTTGGCGGCCTCGGCCTTGAACACGTCCACGAACAGTCCGCCGATGATCTTGCGCTTTTGCTCGGGCTCGCTCACCCCGGCCAACTTGCCCAGGAACAGTTCGCTGGCGTCCACGCGAATGACCTTGGCGTGCAGCTTGCCCTCGAACATGTCCATCACCATGTCGCCTTCATTCAGGCGCAGCAGGCCGTGGTCCACGAACACGCAGGTGAGCTGGTCGCCAATGGCGCGGTGGATGAGCGCGGCGGCCACGCTGGAATCGACACCGCCCGACAGGCCCAGGATGACCTCTTCGTTGCCCACCTGCTCGCGGATCTTGGCCACCGCTTCTTCGATGTGGTCACGCATGATCCAGTCGGGACGGGTGCCACAAATGCCCAGCACAAAACGCTCCAGCAACGCCCTGCCCTGCGCGGTGTGTGTGACCTCGGGGTGGAACTGCACCGCGTAGTAGCCGCGCGCCTCATCAGCCATGCCGGCTATCGGGCAAGCGTCGGTGCTGGCCATGAGCTTGAAGCCGGGCGGCATCTCGGTGACCTTGTCGCCGTGGCTCATCCAGACCTTGAGCATGCCGTGGCCTTCGGCCGTGGTGAAGTCGGCGATGTCTTTCAGCAACGCGGTGTGGCCGCGCGCGCGCACCTCGGCGTAGCCGAATTCGCGCGTTTTGCCAGCCTCCACCTTGCCACCCAGTTGCTGCGCCATGGTCTGCATGCCGTAGCAGATGCCCAGCACCGGCAGGCCCAGCTCGAACACGGCGTCGGGCGCCTTGTCGTCCACCTCGTAGACGCTGGCGTGGCTGCCCGAAAGGATGATGCCCTTGAGTTGGCCGTCGGCGGCGAACTCGCGCACCCACTCGCTGCTGACGTCGCAGGGGTGCACCTCGCAGTACACGTGGGCTTCGCGCACACGGCGTGCGATCAACTGGGTGACCTGAGAGCCGAAATCGAGGATGAGGATTTTCTGGTGTTGCATGGCGGTGAAGGCTTGTGTGAATCAGAAAGCAAAAGGCCGTCCGGCGGGACGGCCTCTGGGGCAGCTCAGATCAGTCCGCCCGGTAGTTGGGGGCCTCTTTGGTGATCTGTACGTCGTGCACGTGGCTTTCGCGGATACCGGCCGAGGTGATCTCAACAAATTCCGCCCGGTTGCGCATCTCTTCGATGGTGGCGCACCCGCAGTAGCCCATGCTGGCGCGCAGACCGCCCGCCATCTGGAACAGGATGCTGACGACCGAGCCCTTGTAAGGTACGCGGCCTTCGATGCCTTCGGGCACCAGCTTGTCGGCATTGGGGTTGCCGGTGCTGCTTTCCTGGAAATAGCGGTCGGCGCTGCCCTGCTGCATGGCGCCAATGCTGCCCATGCCACGGTAGCTCTTGTAGCTGCGGCCCTGGAACAGCACGATCTCGCCCGGCGCCTCTTCGGTGCCGGCGAACATGCCGCCCATCATCACCGTGCCGGCGCCGGCCGCGATGGCCTTGGCGATGTCGCCGCTGTAGCGGATGCCACCGTCGCCGATCAGGGGCACGCCCGTGCCCTGGAGCGCGGTCGCCACGTTGTCGATGGCGGTGATCTGAGGCACGCCCACACCAGCCACAATGCGCGTGGTGCAGATGGAGCCGGGGCCGATACCCACCTTGACGCCGTCGGCACCGGCTTCCACCAATGCCAGCGCGGCCGCGCCGGTGGCGATGTTGCCGCCGATCACGTCCACCTGAGGGTAGTTTTGCTTGACCCAGCGAACGCGCTCGATCACGCCTTTGCTGTGACCGTGGGCGGTGTCCACGACGATGGCGTCCACACCGGCTTTCACCAGTGCCTCGACGCGTTCTTCGGTGCCTTCGCCCACGCCCACTGCCGCGCCCACGCGCAGGCGGCCAGCAGCATCGCGGGCGGCGTTGGGGAAGTTGAGTTGCTTGGTGATGTCTTTGACGGTGATCAGGCCCTTGAGCTCGAAGGCGTCATTGACGAGCAGCAGGCGCTCGAGCTTGTGCTTGTTCAGCAGCTTCTTGGCTTCGGCAGGGGTGGTGCCGTCGGGCATGGTGACCAGGCGCTCGCGCGGGGTCATGATCTCGCTCACAGCCAGGTCGTAGCGGGTCTCGAACCGCAGGTCGCGCCCGGTGACGATGCCCACCACCTTGCCGGCATCCACCACGGGGAAACCAGACACACCCAGTTCGTCCGACAGCTTCATGACCTGGCGCACGGTGGTCTGGGGGCTGATGACGACCGGATCGCGCAGCACGCCCGACTCATACCGCTTGACCTTGGCCACATGTGCGGCCTGCTCCTGGGCCGACAGGTTCTTGTGGACGATCCCAATACCACCCTCCTGGGCGATGGCGATGGCCAGCCGAGCCTCGGTGACCGTGTCCATGGCGGCGGACACCAGGGGCAGGTTCAGGGCGATGTTGCGGGTGAACTGGGTAGCAAGCGAGGTGTCCTTGGGCAGGACTTGGGAGAATGCGGGCACCAACAAGACGTCGTCGAAGGTGAGCGCTTTTCCGAGCAGGCGCATGTGAAAGCTCCAAAAAACGTATTGTAATGGTGGGCTATGCGGCAGCGCAGCAGCGGCGCTAAACTCCCTCGCATGATGCCCGCCCAATCACCTGCCCTGCCCTTGCTCCGCGCCCTGCTGGTCGCCGCTGCCCTGGTCGCCACCTCGGGTGCGTGGGCCCAGTGGCAGTGGAAAGACGCCAGTGGACGAAACATCTTCAGCGACACGCCACCACCGGCATCGGTTCCCGATAACGCCATCCTGAAACGGCCCAAGGGCAGCGCGCCCGCCTCGGCCACCATGTCTCCTTCGACAGAAACGTCCACCAGTTCGGCGCTTCCTGCCCAACCCACGGCGCCGATGGTCAAACCCGCGCCCAGCGTTGACAACCAGTTGGAGCAGCGCAAGCAGCAGATGGAAAAAGCCGACGCCGACAAACGCAAGGCCGAGGAGAAGGCGGCAGAGGAAAAGGCCGCAAAGGCACGCGCCGTGAACTGCGAAAACGCGCGCAAAAACAAGGCCACCATCGAATCGGGCGTGCGCGTCACCGTGAGCAACGCCAAGGGTGAAGCCGAGTACCTGGATGAGGCTGGGCGTGCCGCGCAGTTGCGGCAGGCCAACGAGGTGATTCGAGAAAACTGCCGCTGAACCGTCAGTAGCCGGCCTTGGCGCCAGGCCGCCTCTGGGCAAACAGGCCGGTGCTGCGGGCGCCTTGCCGGTTGAAGCGCTCACGCCTCGCCACCTTCGGGTCCACGCGCAACGGTCGGTACACCTCCACACGATCACCGTCATGCAGCACAGCCTCGGGTCCGTGTTTGCGTCCCCAAATGCCGGCACTCGCCTCTTGATCCCAAAACGCCTGTCCGGGGGACCACAAAACACGCGCCGCCGCTATCGCGTCGGCCAGCACAGCCCCAGGGGGCAAATCCAGCGTCCAGGCATGGCATTCGCGCGGGCCAGGGCAGCACACCACTTCAATGCGCATCAGGCCCCCCCGTACACCTGATCGGCACGCTTCACAAACGCGTCGACCATGCTGCCGGCGATCTTGTCGAACACCGGCCCGACCAGGGCGGCCAAGGTTTGGCTGGAGAAGTCGTAGTCGAGCGAAAACTCGATCTTGCAGGCACGCTGGCTACCGTCACCCAGGGGAATGAAGCGCCAATGACCTTCGAGCAGGGAGAAGGGCCCATCGACCAAAGCCAGGTCCACCCGTTCGTTCAAGACGTGCGTGTTGCGGGTGGTGAAGCTCTGGCGTATGCCACCAATGGCGATACCCACCTGTGCCACCACACCATCGGCGGTGGTTTCAAGCACCGACGCGCGGTCGCACCAAGGCAGGAACTGGGGGTAATGGTCCACGTCGGTCACCAGCGTGAACATCTCGTGTGCGCTGTGCCAGAGGAGGACCGACTTGTGGACACTTTTCATTGAAGCCTGAGGCTTTCATACAATCTCGGTTTGCGTCGGGATTGTATTCGGCCCGCAGCGCCTCAGATTGCTTACATGAACAAGCCCGCCTCGAAGTCCAAGCCCACCGACAGCCGCATCGCAGACAACAAAAAAGCTGTTTTCAACTACGCCATTGAGGAGCGTTTCGAAGCGGGCATGGTGTTGCATGGCTGGGAGGTGAAGGCGCTGCGCGAAGGCAAGGTCCAACTCACCGATGGTTATGTGCTGATCCGCGACGGCGAGTTGTTCCTGATCGGGTGCCAGATCAACCCGCTGCGCACCACGTCCACCCACGTCAGCGCTGACGCCGCACGGACCAAGAAGCTGCTGCTGCACAAGGCCGAAATCAGCCGCCTGGTGGGCAAAGTGGAGCAAAAGGGTTATGCCCTGGTGCCACTGAACCTGCACTGGAAGAACGGCAAGGTCAAATGCGACATCGGCCTGGGCCGCGGCAAGGGCGAACACGACAAACGCGACACCATCAAGGATCGCGAAGGCAAACGCGAGGTGGAGCGCGCCATGAAAGTGCACAACCGCTGAAGCGGTTGCGACTTCAGCTCAGTCCAGGTGCCGCAGCGGGTGTGCCTGGGCGGGCCAGGGACTGTCAAAAAACGGTGCCACCATCTCAGGTGTCACGTCTTCGATGCGGCTGGGGTTCCAGCGCGGGGTGTGGTCCTTGTCCACCGCCAACGCACGTATGCCCTCCACAGTTTCACTGGCGGCACCGCTGCGTGCCAGGTGCCGGGTGAAGAAGCAGTGGCGCACCAGATCACGTTCCATGCGGAGGTCTTCCGCCAGCGTCATGCCGCGCGCACGGCGCAATTGCTCCAGCACCACGTGCAGCATCAACGGGCTGCGGTGACGCAACATGCCTGCGGTTTCTGCCGCGGCCTGGGTGCCGGCAGCTTCGAGCGCGGCAACGATTTCGCTCACGGTCGGCAAGGCGAAGGCGGCTTCCAACTCGGGGCGCAGTCCTTCCGGTGCCTGAGACGGCACGTTCCAATGGGCCTGCTCGCACCAGCGCTGCCACAGCCGGCGCAGTTCGTCGGGTGACGACGGACGGAAATGCTCCAGTGCCTCCCAGGCCTGGTGCAGGTGCTGCGAAGGCACGATGAGGTCGGCCAGGTTCCAGGCCACAGCCTGGGCGCCGCCGATCACATGCCCGGTGAGCGCCATGTACTCCCCCACCCTGCCCGGGCAACTGCCCAGAAAGTGACCGCCACCAACGTCTGGGAACAAGCCAATATTGGTCTCGGGCATGGCCATCTTGGTGCGTTCGGTGACCACACGCACGCTGGCCCCCTGGCTGATGCCCATCCCACCGCCCATGACGATGCCGTCCATGAAGGCGATGTAGGGCTTGGGGTAGGTGAAGATCAGGTGGTTGAGCGCGTACTCTTCGGTGAAAAAGTCTTCCAGCGCCGGGTCGCCTGCCAAGGCCGCCTGATGGAAAAACCGGATGTCGCCACCGGCACAGAAACCACCGAATGGACCTTCCTTGTTCGTGCCTCGGATCGCCACGCCATGGATGTGTGCATCGTCGCGCCACCGCATCAGAACGTTGCTCAGACTGCGAACCATGTCCAGATTGAGTGCGTTGAGCGCCCTGGCTCGGTTCAGTGTGATGAAGCCCACGCCACCGGTGACCTCGGTCAGCACCTCGGGGGCATCACTGTGGGGCTGATTCGCTTGGCTCATCGCTTGTCTCCTGCGTCGACTTCCAGGGTTTCTATGTGGTAGTGGCCGGCCCGTTCGCGCCAGCCCAGCCATTCGTTGGCGAGCAGCGCTCCCGTCACCAAGGCGCCGCCCAGCAGCACCTGCTGCGAAGGCACTTCATCCGCACCCAGCCATGCCAGCACGATGCCAAACAGGACCTCCAGCAAGGCCAGGAGCGAGACTTCGGGAGCACTCAACACGCGTGCGCACACCACTGCCAGCGCACAGGGTACCGCAAGCTGGCCAAAACCCAAGCCTGCGAGCAACACAACGTCGTGCACGCTGGCCGACAACGGCCAGGCTAGAGGCAAGGTGACGACCGCCGAGAGCACAGCGCCCACCAGCACGGCAGGCACCAAATCGATTTGATGGCCGCTGCGCTGGCTGCGTTGCACCAGCGTCCAGTTGATGGCCGCCGCCACCGGTACACAAAAGGCCACCAGTGTGCCCAGCACGCCACCTTCGCCCAATTGGCTGCCGAACATGTACGCAATGCCCAGGCCCGCGACCACGATGGCACCCCAGGTGCGCGCGGGCAACTGGTGACCAATCACCAGCCGGGCCGTCAAGGCGGTGAGCAAGGGTCCTGCGGCCATGGTGATCAACACGTTGGCCACCGAGGTCAGCGTAAGCGCCACCATGAACGCGGTGAACATGACGCCCCAGCAAACGCCAGACAGCAGCAAGGCATGCCGTTCTTGCCACATGCGCGCCCACACCCCCCGGCCCTGCCACAAAGGCAAGATGACCAGCAGCGAGGCGGCGGTGAAAAAACTGCGCCAGAACGTGATCTCAAAGGCCCGCGCATGCTCCAGCTGGCGTGTGACCACACCGGCCGTTGACCACAGCAGCGGGGCCAGCACCATCAGCCAAACGGCGTGAGAATGTTTCAGCTTCATCGACAACACAGGCCTTTCACAACGCGCCAGAGTCACGAGCCAGACTCACAAAAGCCCGGCCCCAAGAAGCTGCAGCCCCCGAAGGGGCTGCAGCGCTCAGATCACGAGAGTATGCCCGCCGATCATGCTTCGCGCGAGGCGCGCTTGCGGTCGTGTTCCTTCAGGTGGCGCTTGCGCAGGCGAACGCTCTTGGGCGTGATCTCGACCAGCTCGTCGTCCTCGATGAATTCCACACCGTACTCCAGCGTCAGCAGAATGGGCGGCGTGATCTTGATCGCGTCTTCCTTGCCGCTGACGCGGAAGTTGGTCAACTGCTTGGTGCGGGTGGCATTGACCACGAGGTCGTTGTCGCGGCTGTGGATGCCAACGATCATGCCCTCGTAAACCGGATCGTTGGCCTTGACAAACATGCGACCACGGTCGTCCAGCTTGCCCAGGGCGTAGGTGAAGATTTCACCGTCGTCCATGGAGATCAGCACGCCGTTCTTGCGGCTGGCGATCTCGCCCTTGTGCGGCTCATAGCCGTCAAAGATGTTGGAGATCAGGCCAGAACCACGGGTCAAGTTGAGGAACTCGTTGGTGAACCCAATCAGACCACGCGCGGGGATGCGGTACTCCAGGCGCACGCGGCCACGGCCGTCCGGGTCCATGTTGACCAGTTCGCCCTTGCGCTCGCCCAAAGCCTGCATCACGCCGCCCTGGTGCTGTTCTTCGATGTCGGCCGTCACCAGCTCGATGGGCTCATGGCGCTCGCCGTTGATGTCTTTGAACACCACACGCGGCTTGGACACGGCCAACTCGTAACCTTCGCGGCGCATGTTTTCCAGCAGGATGGTCAGGTGCAGTTCACCCCGGCCGGCCACTTCGAACACGCCGTCTTCGTCGGTTTCCTTCACGCGCAGCGCCACGTTGTGCTGCAGCTCTTTCTGCAGGCGGTCCCAGATCTGGCGGCTGGTCACGTACTTGCCTTCGCGGCCAGCCAGCGGGCTGGTGTTGACGCAGAAGTTCATGATCAGGGTCGGCTCATCGACCTTGAGCATGGGCATTGGGGCGGGATTCAGCGGGTCGGTCACGGTCACGCCAATGCCGATGTCGGCGATGCCGTTGATCAGCACGATCTCGCCCGGGCCGGCCTCGGTCACCTGCACACGGTCCAGGCCCTGGAAGGTCAGCACCTGGTTGATGCGGCCTTTGACGCTGCTGCCGTCCGGACCTTCCATCACCAGCACGTCCATGCCGGGCTTGATGGTGCCCTGGCTTACGCGGCCCACGCCGATGCGGCCGACGAAGGTGGAGAAGTCCAAGGCCGAGATCTGCAGTTGCAGGGGTGCGGCGGGGTCGCCCTTCTGCGGCGGCACGTGCTTAAGCACGGTGTCGAACAGGGCCGACATGTCGGGGCCCCACTGCTCGCCCTGTGGGCCTTCTTCCAGCGAAGACCAGCCGTTGATGCCCGAGGCGTAGACCACTGGAAAGTCCAGCTGCTCGTCGGTGGCACCCAGCTTGTCGAACAGATCAAAGGCGGCGTTGACCACCTTGTCGGGGTTGGCGCCCGGCTTGTCCACCTTGTTCACCACCACGATGGGCTTGAGGCCCAGGGCCAGCGCCTTCTTGGTCACGAAGCGCGTCTGCGGCATGGGACCTTCCTGCGCGTCGATCAGCAACAGCACACCGTCCACCATCGACAGCGCACGCTCCACCTCGCCACCAAAGTCCGCGTGGCCCGGGGTGTCGACGATGTTGATGTGCGTGTCTTTCCAGCTCACGGCGCAGTTCTTGGCCAGGATGGTGATGCCACGCTCGCGTTCGATGGCGTTGTTGTCCATCACCGTGTCCACGACTTTTTCGTGGTCGGCAAAGGTGCCCGACTGGCGCAGCAGTTGGTCCACCATGGTGGTCTTGCCATGGTCCACGTGGGCGATGATGGCGATGTTGCGAATCTGTTTGCTCATGACACGTCCTTTGCTGCTTCTGTTTCGCGCAGCGGGTTTTCCAGAATCTGTTGAATTTCGATCGGGCTCAACAGCCGCCCGGGTATCAGTTCACCGGCCACCACGTGTGCGGTGCCCAGCAGGGTGTGTGGGTCGGTGCCGTAAACGGCCACGCGCTCGGCGTCGGGCCATGGGCCACGGCGGCGCAAGCCACTCAGAAAGCGCCCCGCATCTTCCGCGCCCAGCGTGACGCGGGTGTGTCCGCCGAGCAACGTCTCGACCGGCAGCAAGGCCGCCAGGCGTTCGTCGGGTGACATGGCTTCCAGCGCCGCCAGCGTGATCGTCTGGGCCAGACCAAACGGCCCCGTGTGCGTGCGGCGCAGGGCACTGAGATGACCACCGCAGCCCAACGCCTCGGCAATGTCTTCACCCAGCGTGCGGATGTAGGTGCCCTTGGAACACACCACATGGAGATCGAGGTGGGGCGTATCGCCCTCGAACTGCATGTTCAGCAAATCGAGGTCGTGGATGACCACATGGCGCGGCTCACGCGACACGGTTTCGCCATCGCGCGCGTATTCGTACAGCGCCTTGCCGTCTTTTTTGAGTGCGCTGTGCATGGGTGGCACCTGGGCAATGGGGCCCATGAACCGGTCAAGCACCTCCACCACCTGGCCGACGCTGCAGGTCACGGGGCGGGTCTGCAACACATCGCCCTCGGCGTCGGCCGTGGTGGTGGTGACCCCCAAACGCACGGTTGTGTCGTACGCCTTGTCGGCATCCAAATGCAGTTGACTGAATTTGGTGGCAGCGCCAAAACACAGCGGCAACACGCCGGTGGCCAGGGGGTCGAGCGTGCCGGTGTGCCCGCCCTTTTCGGCGCGCAGCAACCACTTGGCCTTTTGCAAAGCCTGGTTGCTGGATAAGCCCAGCGGCTTGTCGAGCAGCAACACCCCATGCACAGGGCGCCGCTGCACCCTTGTGCGTGGCGCGTTCATGCTCAGTCGTCCTTGGCGCGCGAGGAAACCGCCTTGGCAATCAAGGCGTTCATGTCGGCCGCACGCTCGGTCGTGCGGTCAAACACGAAATGCAGTGTTGGCACGGTGTGGATGTGCAAACGCTTGAACAGACCGTTGCGCAGGAACCCGGCCGCCTGGTTCAGGGCGTCCTGGGTTTCCTGCGGGTCGCCCACCAACAGGCTGAAGAAGACTTTAGCGTGGGCGTAGTCGGGCGTGACTTCCACCGCCTGGATGGTGACCATGCCCACCCGCGGGTCCTTGAGCTCGCGCGCGATCAGCTCGGTCAGATCGCGCTGGATCTGATCGTTGACGCGGTAGCTGCGGTTGGGGACGGAAGACTTCTTCTTGGGCATGTGGGCCTGCTTCGCTTACAGCGTGCGCGCGATTTCCTTGATCTCGAAGAACTCCAGCTGATCACCTTCTTTGATGTCGTTGTAGTTCTTGAGCTTGATACCGCACTCGAAGCCTTCCTTGACTTCGCGCACATCGTCCTTCATGCGCTTGAGCGAGTCCAGTTCGCCGGTGTAGACCACCACGTTGTCGCGCAGCAGGCGGAAGTGCGCGCTGCGGGTGACAAAACCGTTGGTGACCATACAGCCCGCCACCGTACCGATCTTGGACGCCACGAACACTGTGCGGATCTCGGCATTGCCGATGACCTCTTCGCGCTTCTCCGGCGCCAACATCCCGGACATGGCGGCCTTCAGGTCGTCCACCGCGTCATAGATGATGTTGTAGTAGCGGATGTCGATGTCGTTGCCTTCGGCCAGCTTGCGTGCGCCCACGTCGGCACGCACGTTGAAGCCGATGACCACCGCCTTGGACGCGATCGCCAGGTTGATGTCGGATTCGCTGATGCCACCGACGCCGGCGTACACCATCTGCACCTTGACTTCGTCGGTCGAGAGTTTGAGCAGCGAGGCCGCCAGCGCTTCCTGTGAACCCTGCACATCGGACTTGAGCACGATGGGCAGCATCTTGACTTCGCCGGCACCGATGTCGGCAAACATGTTTTCCAGCTTGGCGGCCTGTTGCTTGGCCAGCTTGGTGCTGCGGTACTTGCCAGCGCGGTAGGTGGCAATTTCACGGGCACGGCGCTCGTCGAGCATGACCATGAAGTCATCACCGGCCTGCGGCACTTCGGCCAAGCCCTGGATTTCCACCGGAATGGAGGGGCCGGCTTCCTTGGCGGTTTTGCCGTTTTCGTCCAGCATGGCGCGCACACGGCCAGAGGTCTGACCGGCCAGCACCACGTCGCCCACCTTGAGGGTACCGGACTGCACCAGCACGGTGGCCACGGCACCACGCCCTTTGTCCAGGCGTGCTTCAATGACCAGACCCTTGGCCATGGCATCCACCGGCGCCTTGAGTTCCAGCACTTCGGCTTGCAGCAGCACCTGCTCCAGCAGGGAATCGACGCCTTCACCGGTCTTGGCGGACACACCCACAAAAGGCACGTCACCGCCAAACTCTTCCGGCACCACTTCTTCGGCTACCAGCTCCGCACGCACCTTTTCCAGGTTGATGCCCGGCTTGTCGATCTTGGTCAGCGCCACGACCATGGGCACACCGGCCGCTTTCGCGTGCCTGATGGCTTCCTTGGTCTGCGGCATCACGCCGTCGTCGGCAGCACACACCAGGATCACGATGTCGGTGGCCTGAGCGCCGCGGGCACGCATGGCCGTGAAGGCCTCGTGACCGGGGGTATCGAGGAAGGAGATCATCCCCCGAGGCGTCTCCACGTGGTACGCACCGATGTGCTGGGTGATGCCACCGGCTTCGCCCGCCGCCACCTTGGCGCGGCGGATGTAGTCCAGCAGCGAGGTCTTGCCGTGGTCGACGTGGCCCATGACGGTGACCACAGGGGCTCGCGGCATGAGCTCAGCCTGCTGGCTGGACACCTCGTCTTCGGTAAAGGCTTCCGGATCGTCCAGCGCCGCTTGCACCGCCGTGTGGCCCAGTTCCTCCACCACGATCATGGCGGTGTCCTGGTCCAGCGACTGGTTGATGGTGACCATCTGGCCCAGCTTCATCAGCTGCTTGATGACCTCGGACGACTTGAGCGACATCTTGTGCGCCAGCTCGGCCACGGTGATGGTCTCGGGCACGTGCACCTCGATCACCTTGGTCTCGGTCGGCTGGGCAAAGCTGGACTGCTGGTCGCGGTTGTCGCGGTCACCACGGCGACCGCCTCCACGCGGACCCGAACGCCAGTTGCCACGACCAGCGGTGGTGTCACCACGGGTCTTGATTTCCTTCTTCTTGGCGGCATCGTCCTTCCAGGTGGAGGACAGGTTCTCGGACTTGACTTCCTTCTTCCCACCACCACCGCCTGGCGAGGCCACGGCCGGGCGTGCCGTACCGGTGCCGGCCGGCTTGTGCAGCGTGCCTTTGATACCAGCTTTGGCATCGGCAGCCGGAGCAGCAGGCTTGGGTTCTTCCGGCTTCTTGGCCACCAGCACCTTCTTGGGTGCCGCCATCATGGCGCGAATGTTGGCGGCCTCGGCCTCTGCTTTGCGGCGACGCTCCTGCAGATCGCGGGCACGGGCGTCTTCCGCCTCTTTCTCCGCAGCGGCCTTGTCTGCCACCAGCTTGCCTGCCGCGGCTTTTTCGGCAGCCAGCTTGTCGGCAGCGACCTTGTCGGACGCAGCCTTCTCTGCCGCCACGCGGCTGTTGTCTTCCGCTGCTGCGGTAGTGGAAGCCTGCTTGGCTGCCTGAGCTGCGGCGACGCGCGCAGCCTCTTCGGCCGCAGCCTGCGCTTGAGCGGCAGCAGCGGCCTCGGCGGCAGCGCGCGCACGCTCCGCCTCGGCCTCGCGGGCTGCCTGCTCTTCGCGTTCGCGGCGCTTCTGCGCCAATTCCTCTTCCTGCACACGCAGCAGTTCTGCTTGGTGGCGAGCCTCTTCCTCGCGGCGCACCAGCTCGGCTTGGTCTACCGCTGGTGCGGCCGGCTCGGCCATATCAGCCACAGCTTCAGCCGCGCCAACCTCGTCGTCGCGCTTGATGAAGGTGCGCTTCTTGCGCACTTCCACCTGGATGGTGCGCGCGCGCCCCGTGGCGTCTGCCTGTTTGATCTCGGTGGTGGATTTCTTCACCAACGTGATCTTCTTGCGTTCGCCCGAGGCAGTGCCGTGGCTGGCCTGAAGGTAGCTCAGCAGCTTGTGTTTGTCGGCATCGGACACGGTATCGGCACCCGACGATTTCGGGACGCCCGCACCGGCCAACTGGTCGAGCAGCACGGTGGTGGGTTTGTTGAGTTCAGAAGCCAATTCGGCAACGGTGGTACTGGTCATAAAGGGTGTTCTCCGCTCGGGCCTCCGGTTCAGGACGCTTGGTTGGCCTGGTCGTCGTTGAACCAGTGCTCACGCGCCTTCATGATCAGGGCGGTCGCTTCTTCGGGGGTCTGTCCGGTGATGTCGGTCAGCTCGTCTGTGGCCAGATCGGCCAGGTCGTCGCGGGTGTGCACACCGGCGTCCATCAACTTGGCGATGAGCTCAGCGGTCAGACCATCGATGTCACGCAGATTCTGCGAGACCTCTTCCACGTCTTCTTCCTTGGCGATTTCCATCGTCAGCAGCGCATCCTTGGCACGGGCGCGCAGTTCGTTGACGGTGTCCTCGTCAAAGGACTCGATCTCCAGCATTTCCTGCAGCGGCACGTAGGCCACCTCTTCGAGGCTGGTAAAACCTTCCTCGATCAGGATGTCGGCAATCTCTTGGTCCACATCCAGCTTGGCCATGAACAGCTTGCGGATGCCGTCGGCCTCTTCGGCCTGCTTCTGCGCCGATTCGTCGGCGGTCATGATGTTGATCTTCCACCCGGTCAGCTCGGAGGCCAAACGCACGTTCTGGCCACCGCGGCCGATGGCGATGGCGAGATTTTCCTCGTCAACCACCACGTCCATGGCATGGCGTTCTTCATCGACCACGATGGAGACCACGTTGGCGGGTGCCAGCGCCCCAATCACGAACTGGGCTGGGTCTTCAGACCACAAAACGATGTCCACGCGCTCGCCAGCGAGTTCGTTGGTCACACCATTGACGCGCGAACCACGCACGCCCACACAGGTGCCGATGGGGTCCACCCGCTTGTCGTGCGAGAGCACGGCGATCTTGGCGCGGCTGCCGGGGTCACGGGCGCAGCTCTTGATTTCCAGCAGACCCTGCTCAATCTCGGGCACTTCCTGGCGGAACAGCTCGATCATGAACTCAGGGGCCGAGCGCGACAGCAGAATCGGGGCGCCGCGCAGCGTCAGATCCACCTCCATGATCATGGCACGCACGCGGTCCCCAGTGCGGAAGTTTTCCTTGGGGATCATCTCGCCGCGTTTGAGGCGCCCTTCCACACGTCCGCTCTCGACGATGAGGTCGCCCTTGTCCATGCGCTTGACGGTGCCGACAAAAATCTTGTCGCCACGGCTCATGAAGTCGTTGAGCAGCATCTCGCGCTCTGCGTCGCGGATCTTCTGCAAGATGACCTGCTTGGCGGCCATGGCGCCAATGCGACCGATCGGCACGCTCTCCACCGGCTTTTCGATGTAGTCACCCACCTCGATGTCGGCGATGTCGTCCCGGGCATCGCTCACCAACTCCTCAGCATCAGGGTTTTGCAAGCCGGCCTCGTCGGGCACCACCAACCAGCGACGGAAGGTTTCGTATTCACCGCTGTCCGGGTTGATGGCCACACGGATGTCGACCTCGCCCTTGTAGAGTTTTTTGGTGGCGGAAGCCAGCGCCAGCTCGACCGCGCCCAGCACAACATCGCGCTCCACGTTCTTCTCACGGGAGATCGCATCGATCAACATCAACAATTCGCGATTCATGTCACCGCCACCTTTCCTATCTGTCGTTTCTTTTTGAGGCCACACCACACGGCATGCCACCTCGTGATCTGAGAGCCAGGCCAGAGACCCTGCTCAGGCACCACCCTGTGGTGCGGGGGCTGCGCGCCCCTTGAAGCTCACGATGGGCGCCAAGCGCGCCTCACGCAATTCATCCAGAACAAAACCCAAGGCATGCACAGGCGCGGGCGGGCGGTTCTTGCCAACCCTCTGCCCCGGCTTGAGCACGGGCTCATCGCTCCACACCAGCTGCCAGCCACCACCTTCGGCCGCACGCTCCAGCGTGCCGCGAAACTTCTTGCGGTTGGCTGCCACAGACGAGCCGGTTGCACCGATCGGCGCCTTGAGGGTGATGTCCACCACCTGGCCAGCAAAGCGCTCGAAATCCCGCTCGTTACGCAGCGGCCGATCGATACCAGGCGAACCCACTTCCAGTCGCTTGTAGTCCACCGTCTCCACCTCCAGCAGGAACTGCAACTGGCGAGTGACCTTCTCACAGTCTTCTACGGTGACAAATTGCTCAGCCCCGGCAGGCTGACCAGGCTCCCACGGCAAATCAATGGTGACACGCAGCAGACCACCGGCGGAACGCTCCAACTCCACCAGGTCGTAACCCAGCCCGGTAACGGTCTGCTCAACTGTGTCTTGCCATGCCATTGCTGCGTGTGATCCTGCTTGAAAAAAAGTGTCGCTCTGCCTTAGCCACCAAGGCATCAAAAGCGATCGACCAAAAAAAATGGGCCGGTGGTAACCCGCCCATTTGGTCGTGAAGCTCGGATTTTAACACTTTTCGCCGGACTTGGGCACGCCGTTTCAACGAAATCTCCCAAAGCTTACGTCGCATGTGCACCGTGCGCCCCTCGTGGCTGCTGGCCTGCCCGGAGGGACTCGAACCCCCGACCTGCTGCTTAGAAGGCAGCTGCTCTATCCAGTTGAGCTACGGGCAGCCGGACACAAGGAAAAATGGCCCAACAAGTGGGCCATTTTTTTTGAGGGTGGTCGGAGCGGCGGGATTCGAACTCGCGACCCTCTGCTCCCAAAGCAGATGCGCTACCAGGCTGCGCTACGCTCCGACTAAGCCCTCTATTCTACAGTGCGAAAAAGCCTGAAATTCTTCAGGCCCCAAGCTTTTTTCTTCCGTCGAGTGAAATTCATGGCGTGAGTTGA
>DASUIK010000018.1:0-12651 GCA_036279795.1 Burkholderiaceae bacterium
GTGTTCGATGTAGTGTTCGAACTCGGGACGGAAGTGCTTGATCATGGCGCGCACCGGCATGGCCGCCGCATCGCCCAGGGCGCAGATGGTGCGGCCCATGATGCTTTCGGCCACGTTGTCCAGCACCGCCATGTCGGCCGCTTTGCCCTGGCCGCCGTGAATACGCTCGACCAGCCGGAACAGCCAGCCCGTGCCTTCGCGGCAAGGCGTGCACTGGCCACAGCTTTCGTGCATGTAAAAGTAGGACAGGCGCTTGAGCGACTCCACCATGCAGCGCGTGTCGTCCATCACGATGAGGGCACCCGATCCCAGCATCGAGCCGGCCTTGGCGATGGAGTCGTAGTCCATCGTGCACTCCATCATGATGTGCGCGGGCAGCACCGGCGACGACGAACCGCCGGGGATCACGGCCTTGAGCGTGCGGCCCTTGCGCACGCCACCGGCCAGCTCCAGGAGCTTGGCGAAGGGCGTGCCCAGCGGGATTTCGTAGTTGCCCGGGCGCTCCACGTCACCACTGACCGAGAAGATCTTGGTGCCGCCGTTGTTGGGTTTGCCACACTCGAGGTAGGCCTGCCCCCCATTGCGGATGATCCAGGGCACCGCCGCGAAGGTTTCGGTGTTGTTGATGGTGGTGGGCTTGCCGTACAAACCAAAACTCGCCGGGAACGGCGGCTTGAAACGCGGCTGCCCCTTTTTGCCTTCCAGCGACTCCAGCAGCGCGGTTTCTTCGCCGCAGATGTAGGCGCCAAAACCGTGGTGGGCGTGCAGCTGGAAACTGTAGTCGCTGCCCAGGATGTTGTTGCCCAGGTAGCCCGCCGCGCGCGCTTCTTCCAAAGCGGCTTCAAAACGCTCGTAGACCTGGAAAATTTCGCCGTGGATGTAGTTGTAACCCACGGTGATGCCCATGGCATACGCCGCGATCGCCATGCCTTCGATGACGATGTGCGGGTTGTACATGAGGATGTCGCGGTCCTTGCAGGTCCCCGGCTCGCCCTCGTCCGAGTTGCAGACCAGGTACTTCTGGCCCGGGAACTGACGCGGCATGAAACTCCACTTCAAGCCGGACGGAAAACCCGCACCTCCGCGACCACGCAAGGCAGATTCCTTGACGGTGGCGATCACCTGGTCCTGGGTCATGCCTGCGACGCCGGTCTCGGGGTTGGGCGCAGAGCCGTCCTTGCCCAGGATTTTGCGCAAGGCCTGGTAGCCGCCGCGCGCTTCGTAATCCTTCAGACTCCAGTTGCTGCCGTTCAGACCGGCGTAAATCTGCGGGCTGATGTGGCGGTCATGGAAACAGGTCTGCACGCCGGTGGCGAGAAACTGGTTGAGCACCTGGTTGGCGTTCATCACTTGCCCTCCGATGCTTTGAGGCCTTCGATCAGTTGATCGAGTTTGTCGTTGCTCATGAAGCTGCACATGTGGCGGTCGTTGACCAGCATCACCGGCGCATCGGCGCAAGCGCCCAGGCACTCGCTCTGCTGCAGGGTGAACAGCCCATCGGCCGTGGTCTCGCCCATGTGCACACCCAGCTTGCCTTCGAGGTAATGCAAGGCCTTCTGACCATCGCGCAACTGGCAGGGCAGGTTGGTGCAGACGTTGAGCTTGAACTTGCCCACCGGCCGCTGGTTGTACATGTTGTAGAAGGTCGTGACCTCGTGCACAGCCATAGGCGCCATGCCCAGGTACTCGGCGATCTCGCGCTCGGCATCGGTGCTGACGAAACCCTGCTCCTGCTGCACGATGGACAGGCAGGCCATCACGGCCGACTGCGCCTGCTCGGGCGGGTACTTGGCGACTTCGCGGTCGAACCGCGCGCGGGTTGCTTCGGAAATCATCGGTCGATCTCTCCAAACACGATATCCAGCGTGCCGATGATGGCGACGGCGTCGGCCAGCATGTGGCCACGGGCCAGCTCGTCGAGCGCAGCCAGGTGCACAAAGCCAGGCGGACGGATCTTCAGGCGATAGGGCTTGTTGGCACCATCGCTGGCCAGGTAGATGCCGAACTCGCCCTTCGGGTGCTCGACCGCCGCGTAGGCTTCGCCTTCGGGCACGTGGAAACCTTCGGTGAAGAGCTTGAAATGATGGATCAGCTCTTCCATGCTCGACTTCATCGCTTCGCGCGAAGGCGGCGCCACCTTGTGGTTGTCGGTGATGACCGGGCCCGGGTTCGCACGCAACCAGTCCACACATTGTTTGATGATGCGGTTGGACTGCGCCATCTCTTCCATGCGTACGAGGTAGCGGTCGTAGCTGTCACCGGTCTTGCCGACGGGGATGTCGAATTCCATCCGGTCGTAGACGTCGTAGGGCTGCTTCTTGCGCAAATCCCAAGCGATGCCGGAGCCACGCAGCATGGGGCCGGTGAGACCCAGGTTGATGGCGCGCTCAGGGGCCATCACGCCCACGTTGACGGTGCGCTGCTTCCAGATGCGGTTGTCGGTCAGCAGCGTGTGGTACTCGGCCAAGTAGGTCGGGAAGCGCTTCGTGAAGTCCTCGATGAAGTCGAGCAAGGAACCTTGCCGGTTCTCGTTCATTTGCGCCAGAGCCTTGGCGTTCTTGATTTTGCTGACCTTGTACTGCGGCATGGTGTCCGGGAGGTCGCGGTAAACGCCACCCGGACGGAAATAGGCCGCGTGCATGCGCGCACCCGACACCGCCTCGTACATGTCGAACAGGTCTTCACGTTCGCGGAAGGCGTAGATCAGGATGGTGGAGCTGCCGCAGTCGTTGCCGTGCGAGCCCAGCCACATCAGGTGGTTGAGCAAGCGGGTGATCTCGCTGAACATCACGCGGATGTACTGCGCGCGGATGGGCACTTCCAGGCCCAGCAGCTTTTCGATGGCCAGGCAGTAGGCGTGCTCGTTGCACATCATTGAGACGTAGTCCAGTCGGTCCATGTAGGGCAGCGACTGGATGAAGGTCTTGCTCTCGGCCAGCTTCTCGGTGGCGCGGTGCAGCAGACCGATGTGCGGGTCGGCGCGTTGCACAACCTCGCCATCCAGCTCCAGCACCAGACGCAACACGCCGTGTGCCGCAGGGTGCTGTGGACCGAAGTTCAGGGTGTAGTTCTTGATTTCTGCCATGGCTTACACCCCAGCTCCGTACTTGTCTTCGCGGATGATGCGCGGCGTGATGTCGCGAGGCTCGATGGACACCGGCTCGTAAACCACGCGCTGGCGCTCGGCGTCGTAACGCATTTCCACATGGCCCGACACTGGGAAATCCTTGCGGAAGGGATGCCCCACAAAACCGTAGTCGGTGAGGATACGGCGCAGGTCGCTGTGCCCCTCAAAGACGATGCCATACAGGTCGAAGGCTTCACGCTCAAACCAGTTGGCCGCCGCCCACAAACCATTGACGGAATCGACCACTGGAAACTCATCGTCGGCACAGAACACCTTGACGCGCAAGCGCTGGTTCAGCTCCATGGACAACAGGTGCGACACGACACAAAAACGCGCACCATCCCACAAGCCGTCGCGGTATGCGGAGTAGTCCATGCCGCAGAGGTCGATCAACTGGTCGAAACGGCAGCCCGGCGCATCACGCAAGGCTTGCATGGCCGCCAAATAATCGGCCGGCGCCACCTGCACCGTTACCTCGCCCAGGGCGATGTCGATGCGACGCAGCTTGTCGCCCAGTGCGGCAACCACCGCGTCCTGAATGGCCTCTGGCCGAACAGCAAATTCACTCATGGCAGTCCTCAGGCACGCGCAATGGTTTGGGTGCGGCGGATTTTCTGCTGCAACTGGATGATGCCGTACAGCAGCGCCTCGGCCGTGGGCGGGCAACCAGGCACGTACACATCCACCGGAACGATGCGGTCACAGCCGCGCACCACCGAATAGCTGTAGTGGTAATAACCACCGCCGTTGGCACACGAACCCATGGAAAGCACCCAACGCGGCTCACTCATCTGGTCGTATACCTTGCGCAGCGCGGGGGCCATCTTGTTGCACAAGGTGCCCGCCACGATCATCAAATCGGACTGGCGCGGGCTGGCACGAAACACCTCAGAGCCAAAGCGGCCAATGTCGTAACGCGCAGCGGCTGCGTGCATCATCTCGACCGCGCAGCACGCCAGACCAAAGGTCATGGGCCACAGGGAACCGGTCTTGGCCCAGTTCACCACCGAGTCGTAGCTGGTGGTGACAAAGCCTTCTTTCAGGACGCCTTCAATCATGTGCTGTGTTCCTTTGGGTGCGACCCGTCATTCCCAATCCAGGGCGCCCTTTTTCCACTCGTAGGCAAAACCCACGACCAGGATGCCCAGGAAGACCACCACCGACCAGAAACCCACCGCACCCACATCCTGCAAGGCCACAGCCCAGGGGAAGAGGAAGGCGATTTCCAAGTCGAACAGGATGAACAGGATGGCCACGAGGTAATAACGCACGTCGAACTTCATGCGCGCGTCTTCAAAGGCCTCGAAGCCACATTCGTACGGGGAGTTCTTTTCCGCATCGGGCTTGTTGGGACCCAGGATGTAGCCCAACAGCTGCGGTAGCACACCGACCGCAATACCCACAATGATGAACAGAAGAACGGGCAGGTATGGGTCGAGGTTCATCTTGCGTGTACCAGAGGCACCACTGCGGTGCCATGTGTGCCAAATGATTGGTGCCGACGGCGAGACTCGAACTCGCACAGCTTTCGCCACTACCCCCTCAAGATAGCGTGTCTACCAATTTCACCACGTCGGCATTTGTCAGAAATCGCTGGATCGCTAAGCCCACGAGGGATCGGTGTGGGCTTGCTGACAAGCGTAAGAGTTTACCCTGAAACGAGGCGGGTTTTTGACACTGGCCCTTGAAAATCAGGCCTTCGTACCACACCACCCCCAGAGCGGGAGCGGCGGCGTGACAAGCGCCCCACTCCGCTTGACATCAAACTTACTGCGCCGGGATTTGTGGCTTGCCAGGGGCGGTTTCGACCGCCGGTGTTGCGGGTGCACCACCAGCCGCACCAGGAGCTGCCGGCACGGCTTCAACCGGCACGGGCGCGGTTTCGAGCACGCTGCTCGACGATGCGGGCGCGCGCAGGTTGCCGAAATACGCCAGCGCCAGGGTGCACACCAAAAACACGCTTGCGAGCACCGCCGTGGTGCGCGACAGGAAGTTGGCACTGCCCGAAGCACCGAACAAGCTGGCAGAGCCACCACCGCCGCCGCCAAACGCCGCGCCCGCGTCGGCACCCTTGCCATGCTGCATCAGGATCAGGCCAATCATGCCCATGGCGGCCAGGATTTGCACGGCCAGCAATACGGTCATCAACACTTTCATTCTTTGCTACTCCAAATGGTCGAACAGCGCCGCCTCAGCATTCAGCTGCGGGCGGCACGGATGATCTGCAGAAAATCGGGTACCTTCAGCGACGCGCCACCAATGAGGCCACCGTCGATGTCGGGCATGGCCAAAAGGCTGGCCGCGTTGGCGGCGTTCATGCTGCCGCCGTAGAGGATGTGCACACGCTTGTCGGCGTTGGCCGTGGCAGCCGCCACCTGGGCGCGCAGCACATGGTGCACCGCCTGTGCCTGCTCGGGCGTGGCCGTGCGACCGGTACCAATGGCCCAGACGGGCTCGTAAGCCACCACCATCTCGCTGCTGCAGTGGCCCACGGTATGGATCACCGCGGCCAACTGGCGTTTGACCACGGCCTCGGTCTGGCCGGCATCGCGTTCGGCCAACGTCTCGCCCACACACACGATGGGCGTGATGCCGGCAGCCAGCGCACGTTGCGCCTTGGCCGCCACCACCTCGTCCGTTTCACCGTGGTACTGCCGGCGCTCGGAGTGACCCACGATGGCGTAGCGGCAGCCGAAGTCGCGCAGCATGGCCGCGCTCACCTCGCCCGTGTAGGCGCCCGATTCGTGTGCCGACACATCTTGCGCACCCCAGGCGATGGGGCCTTTGCCCAACAACTGCTGCAACTGGGGCAGATAGGGCGCGCTGGCGCACACCGCCACCAGAACCGACTGGTCTTGCGCTTCGAGGCCTTGTTGAAAACCTTGCAGCAAAGCCTCGTTGGAAGCGAGGCTGCCGTTCATTTTCCAATTGCCGACGATGAGCTTTTTCATCTCTTGGTTCCGGGTCAAAACATTCAGGCCCAGCTCAGCACCAACTTGCCGATGTGCTGGTTGGTTTCCATCAGCGCATGTGCCTGTGCCGCCTGGGCAGCCGGGTACACGCTGTGGATCACAGGCTTGATGGCACCACTTTCGATCAAGGGCCACACCTTCGCCTTGAGCGAGTGCGCGATGGCCGCTTTGAAAGCCACCGGGCGCGGGCGCAAGGTGGAACCGGTGATGGTCAGGCGGCGGCGCAACACGGCGCCCGCATTGAACTCGGCCTTCACACCACCCTGCACGGCGATGATGACCAGCCGACCTTCATCGGCCAGGCAGTCGATCTCGCGCGACACGTAAGCGCCAGCCACCATGTCGAGGATGACGTTGACACCGGCGCCCCCGGTGACATCGGCCACCTCGCGCACGAAGTCCTGCGTCTTGTAGTTGATCGCGTGGTCGGCACCCAAAGCCAGGCAGGCTTTCGCCTTGTCGTCGCTGCCCACGGTGACGATCACGCGCGCGCCCAGGGCCTTGGCCATCTGGATGGCCGTGACCCCGATGCCGCTGGAGCCACCCTGGATCAGCAGGGTCTCGCCCTGCTGCAGGTGGGCTCGGTCGAACACGTTGCTCCAGACCGTGAAGAAGGTCTCGGGCAGCGAAGCGGCTTCCACGTCGGACAGGCCCGCCGGCACCGGCAGGCACTGCCCCACGGGCGCCACGCAGTACTGCGCATAACCGCCTCCGGCCACCAACGCGCAAACACGGTCGCCCAGCTTCAAGCCTGCCGCAGCCAGGGCCGCTGCATCGCCCGCCTCGATCACGCCGGCCACTTCGAGGCCGGGCAGGTCGGAGGCTCCGGGAGGCACGGGGTAGTTGCCGGTGCGCTGCAGCACGTCGGGACGGTTCACGCCCGACGCCGCCACGCGGATCAGCAATTCGCCAGCACCTGCCTCGGGTCTGGGGCGCTCGCAGAGTTGCAAGACCTCAGGCGCGCCGTAAGCGGTGATCTCGACAGCTTGCATGGTGGCCATGGCGGCGTTCGCCTTACTGCTGTTGCTGCTGCTGTTGGGCAGCGGCGTCGGCAGCACCACGGTCGGCGCGCTCGGCACGTTCCGGGCGCTCGGCGCGCTCGGGACGGTCGGCCAGGGCCTTCATGGACAGTTTGATGCGGCCCTTTTCGTCGGTCTCCAGCACCTTGACCTTGACGATCTGACCTTCTTGCAGGTAGTCGGTGACCTTTTCCACGCGCTCGTGGGCGATCTGGCTGATGTGCAGCAGGCCGTCCTTGCCAGGCAGGATGTTGACCAGGGCACCGAAGTCCAGGATCTTGGTGATCGGGCCTTCGTAGACCTTGCCGATCTCGGCTTCGGCGGTAATGGCTTCGATGCGGCGCTTGGCTTCGTCCGCCTTGGTCGAATCGGTGGCGGCGATGGTGATGGTGCCGTCTTCCTCGATGTTGATCTGGCAACCGGTCTCTTCGGTCAGCGCGCGGATGACGGCGCCACCCTTGCCGATCACGTCACGGATCTTCTCGGGGTTGATCTTCATGGTGAACAGCTTGGGCGCGAAGTTGCTCACTTCGGTCTTGGCTTCACCCATGGCGTCCTGCATCTTGCCCAGGATGTGCATGCGCGCTTCCTTGGCCTGGGCCAGCGCCACCTGCATGATTTCCTTGGTGATGCCCTGGATCTTGATGTCCATCTGCAGGGCGGTCACGCCGTTGGTGGTACCAGCGACCTTGAAGTCCATGTCACCCAAGTGGTCTTCGTCGCCCAGGATGTCGGTCAACACGGCGAAGCGGTTGCCGTCCTTGATCAGGCCCATGGCGATACCGGCCACATGTGCCTTCATGGGCACGCCGGCGTCCATCAGCGCCAGGCAGCCGCCGCAGACCGAAGCCATGGACGACGAACCGTTGGACTCGGTGATTTCCGACACCACACGCATGGTGTAGGGGAATTCTTCCTTGCTCGGCAACGCGGCCACCAGGGCGCGCTTGGCCAGGCGACCGTGGCCGATTTCGCGGCGCTTGGGGCTGCCCACACGACCCGTTTCGCCGGTGGCGAAGGGAGGCATGGTGTAGTGCAGCATGAAGCGGTCTTCGTACTCGCCGGCCAGCGCGTCGATGCGTTGTGCGTCGCGGTCGGTACCCAAAGTGGCCACCACCAGCGCCTGGGTTTCACCCCGGGTGAAGAGGGCCGAACCGTGGGTGCGCGGCAGCACGCCGTTGCGGATTTCGATGGCGCGCACGGTGCGGGTGTCGCGGCCGTCGATGCGGGGCTCGCCCGCCAAGATCTGGCCACGCACGATCTTGGCTTCGATCTCGAACAGCAGGCCTTCGATGGCCACGCTGTCGAATGCCACGCCTTCGGCCTTCAAAGCAGCCATCACGTCGGCATAGGCGGCGCGGCAGGCCTGGGTGCGGGCCTGCTTGTTGCGGATTTGGTAGGCGGCCTCGAGCTTGGCCTTGGCCAGACCATCGATCTTGGCGATCAGGGCCTCGTCCTTGGCCGGCGCTTGCCAGTTCCACTCGGGCTTGCCGGCGTCACGCACCAGCTCGTTGATGGCGGCGATGGCGATGTTGCCTTGCTCATGGCCAAACACCACGGCGCCGAGCATGACTTCTTCGCTCAGTTGCTGCGCTTCGGATTCGACCATCAGCACGGCGGCCTGGGTGCCCGCCACCACCAGGTCCATCTGGCTGTTCTTGCGATCGGTCTGACCGGGGTTCAGCACGTACTGGCCGTTGACATAACCCACGCGGGCGGCACCGATGGGGCCGTTGAAGGGGATGCCCGACACCGACAGCGCGGCGCTGGTGGCGATCATGGCGGCGATGTCGGCATCGACCTCAGGGTTCAGCGACAGCGTGTGGATGACGACCTGCACTTCGTTGAAGAAACCTTCCGGGAACAGCGGGCGGATCGGGCGGTCGATCAGGCGGCTGGTCAGGGTTTCGAGTTCGCTGGGGCGGCCTTCGCGCTTGAAGAAGCTGCCGGGGATCTTGCCGGCAGCGTAGGTCTTCTCGATGTAGTCAACGGTCAGCGGAAAGAAGTCCTGGCCGGCCTTGGCATCCTGCTTGGCCACCACGGTGGCCAACACCACGGTGCCTTCCATGTCGAGCAGCACGGCGCCGCTGGACTGGCGGGCGATTTCGCCGGTTTCCATGCGGACCGAATGCTGGCCCCACTGGAAGGTCTTGGTGACTTTGTTGAACATGGTCATGTGGTTCTCCTGTGTGAGAGGTGCATGTGGCAGCACCCGGCGCCCGGAACCCACATTTGCAGAACACGATGCCATTCCAGCGGACTAGAAGAACCTGCGGCTTCAGGTCCGTTGGAATGACACAGCTTCGCTCTGCTTGATGTGATGTGCCCGAAAGATGAAAGGGGAAAAACAAGCGAAAAACGCCTGAGCCAGCGAACCAACCCAGGCGTTTTTGCGCTACTTGGCTACAGCAATTACTTGCGCAGGCCCAGTTTGGCGATCAGAGCCACGTAACGGTCGGCGTCACGGGACTTCAGGTAGTCGAGCAGCTTGCGACGGCGGCTGACCATGCGCAGCAGACCGCGACGGCCGTGGTGGTCCTTGGCGTGGGTCTTGAAGTGGGGGGTCAGCTCGTTGATGCGAGCGGTCAGGATGGCGACCTGGACTTCGGGGCTGCCGGT
The DNA here is from genome assembly GCA_036279795.1 of Burkholderiaceae bacterium. Lineage (GTDB taxonomy): Bacteria > Pseudomonadota > Gammaproteobacteria > Burkholderiales > Burkholderiaceae_C > Hydrogenophaga. The sequence continues at coordinate 9,738 of DASUIK010000018.1, forward strand.
GTCGGCGGCGCCACGTGCGTTGGCCGCAATGACTTCGGCCTTGACGGATTGAGCGATCATTTCGATTTCCTCGGGGTTACATGCGTCCTGCCGCAGCGCTCCACCAACCTGGAAACGTCCCAGACAGTGGCGCCACAACAGGCGTGAGATTGCCGCTTTTTCAAGCAGCAACCCGCGATTATAGCCCGAGCCAGCGTTTGAGTCGATCCACCCCTTCCAGCAGGCGGCCCGTGTCACGGCTGGCAAAACACCAGCGCAGCCATCCTGCCGCCTCTGGCCCGAACGCGCTCCCGGGCGCCAGGCCCAGCCCCGCCTCGCGCACCAGGCGCTTGGCCACGTCCAGGCAATCGTCCTGGCCGTGGATGCGGAAAAAGGCGTACATGCCGCCCAGCGGCGTGGCCACCTCGATGCCGGGCAGCGCCTGCAGGGCAGGCACCAGGGTGTCGCGGCAGGTTTTAAGGTGGGCCACCAGCGCAGGCGTCACCTCATCCGCCCGTGCCAGCGCCTGCAAGGCGGCCCGCTGCACAAACACCGGGGCGCACGAGGTGTTGAACTCGATCAGCTTGCCCATCGCGTCCGTCAGGTCCGGCGGCATCACCAGCCAGCCCAGGCGCCAGCCGGTCATCAGAAAACTCTTGGAGAAACTGTGGGTGACGATCAGGCGGTCATTGGCCTGCGCATGGTCCAGGAAAGACGGCGCGCAGCCGTTGGCGGTGGGCGCGTAGTACAGCCGCTCGTACACCTCGTCGGCCAGAATCCAGGTGCCGGTCTGGCGGCAATGGGCCAGGATGGCGCGCTGCTCGTCGGCGCTCAGCGTCCAGCCGCTGGGGTTGTTGGGTGCGTTGACCACCAGCAGACGTGTGCGGGGCGTGATGGCGGCAAGCAGCTCAGCCAGGTCCAGCCCCCAGGCACCGTCCACCCCGGGGCGCAGCGGCACACGGCGCACCTGCGCGCCCATGATGAGCGGTTGCGCCACCAGGTTGGGCCACACCGGCGTGACGGCCACCACCTCGTCGCCCGCATCCAGCACGGCCTGGCAGGCCAGCATGAGGCCGTTGACGCCGCCGGAAGTGACGGCCAACCGGTCCGGGAGCCCCTGCCCCGCCTGCGTTGGGTGCAGTCGCGCGGTGTAGGTCGCAAGCGCGGCGCGCAACTCGGGCAAACCAAGGTTGTGCGCGTAAAAGGTTTCGCCCTCGTGGAGTGAGGCGATCGCGGCCTCACGGATGAAGGCCGGCGTGACCTCGTCGCTCTCACCAAACCAGAACTTGAGCACGCCTTCGCGGCCCAGGCCCTCGTTGGCGACTTCACGGATGCGGGAGCCCTCCAGGGCGCTGACGGCGTTTCTCATGCCGCCGATTCTCCCTCAGCGTGGGCGTTGCATCTGGCAGCTGTGCGGCATTTCGGCCTGCTCGGGGCTGATCTGGCGCACGGGGCGGAAACCGAAGCCCGAGCCTTCCACATCGAACTTCACGCCGGGCGCACCCTGTTTGTCCATCACCGCCACCACCAGCGGCTGCTGCAGCTGGTGGTCGCCCGCCCGCATGCGTGCGGTCTGGCCGGCAAAACTCACCTGCGCCGTTTCCAGCGCAGCGGCAATGGCTTTGGCCTCGGTGCTGCCAGCGCGTTCGATGGACTGGGCCAGCGACTCGATCAGCAGTTGCATGCGCATGTGCACGTAATCGTCTTCCGGCTTGGGGAAACGCTGGCGGAACGACTGGTAGAAGGCCTCGGACTCGCGCGTGGCCACATTGGGGAACCAGTCGGCCACGGCGATCACCTTGCCGATGCCGGCCTCGCCGATGGCCGCAGGCGCGCCCAGCGCGTTGCCATAGAAGGTGTAGAAGCTGCCCTCAAAACCCACCTCGCGCGCGGCCTTGACCAGCAGCGTCAGGTCGTTGCCCCAGTTCCCGGTCAACACTGCCTGCGCGCCGCTGGCCTTGATCTTGGTGGCGTAGGGCAAAAAGTCCTTCACGCGTGCCATGGGATGCAGCTCGTCGCCGACGATCTTCACATCGGGGCGTTTGTCGGCCAGCTGGCGTTTCGCCTCTTTCAGCACCGCCTGGCCAAAGCTGTAGTCCTGACCGATCAGGTAGATGCTCTTGAGCGCCTTGTCGTCCTTGAGCACGCTCATCAGCGCGTTCATGCGCATGTCCGCGTGGGCATCAAACCGGAAGTGCCAGTAGCTGCACTTCTCGTTGGTCAACACGGGGTCCACCGCCGAGTAGTTGATAAACACCACCTGGCGCTGTGGCTCGCGCTCGTTGTGTTTGCCAATGGCATCGATCAACGCCGCCGCCGTGGCCGACGAGTTGCCCTGAACCACCACGTTGATGCCGCCATCCACCGCCGCACGCAGCGACGACAGGGCCTCGTCGTTCTGACCCTTGCTGTCGTACCGCACCAGCGCCAGCGGGCGGGCGCCACCCGGCAACTTGACGCCCCCCCGGGCGTTGACACGCTCCACCGCCCACAGCAGGTTGCGGAACACCGACTCGCCGGTGTTGGCCAACGGACCCGAGAACACCTCGATCATGCCGATGCGCACGGGTGCCGCCGAGGGCGCGGCGGTGTTTTGCGCCAGCGCGCCACCGGCACCCACCGCCCAACCCAGGCCTGCGATCAGGCCAGCCAGCACCTGGCGGCGAAGTTGTCTCATATGCTTCATGTTCAGGAATACCTTGCGCCAACCGCACGGAGGGGCACGATTGCCACCTGTCGCCAATGCGACAACTTTCCGCCGATCAAGGCCGCGGAGTGTAATTCATAATTACAGAACCAATTCCACCAAGCCCGTCAGCTTGGCAGGGTTTCTGCCCTCGCTGTCCGATCCGGTGCCAGCTCCGACAACGGCCAGCGTGGCCGCACATCAAAACGGTAGCTGCTGGTTTCGCTGTTCTCCGGCAGCAAGCCCGCT
>DASUIK010000019.1:0-2085 GCA_036279795.1 Burkholderiaceae bacterium
GGCAGCAGGTTCGCCAGCGTCAACAACTGGTTTTGGGCTTCGAGGCCTTCTTGCATGTCCACTTGCAGGCCATGGAGTTGCTGGCGGTGCCGCCGCGCCTGCCAGTGGCTGTGACCCACCGCCACGGCGCCCAGCAGCAGCAATGGCAGCACCAGCTGTGGCCACAGGTCTTCGGTCTCGGCGGCTGGGCCGGTCCAGGTGGGGGGATGGCTGGTGGCAATCTCACCGGCAGGGGCTCGGTCACCCGCCATCCACGTGCCCACGGCAAGCACGCTGGCCAAAGCCCAGCCCAGATACATCCCGTGTTTGTTGCGCATGTGTTCCTCCTGGCAAGTTGCCGAGGCCGGGCTCACGGAAAGTAACCTGGCGGCGGTTGGCTTGTGTTGTGTCCAAGCCTGACCGGGCAATGCAACGTAGCGCGCGACGCACGCCTATCTAAAAGTGAATCTATGTCATTTCAATGTTTTGCGCGAACTTTGTTCCAGACAATTTCAATGATTTTGTCAATTTGCTCGGTGCTGGCCATGGCGCACACAAACAAAACGGCCGGGCGCTTGGGGCGCCCGGCCGTTGTGGGGTGATCGCAGTGGGTGATCAGGCCATGAACACGGCGATGAAGGCGAGCAGGAAAATCAGCACGCCGCCGGCCACGGGCAGCACCACGGGCATCATGGGGACGATGGATTCGATGACGTCTTGCGGCTGGTCGTGCGACGTGTGGGCAGCGGGCTTGGACATGGTCTGTTCCTTGGCAATCGGTGAAGTTGGCGGGATTTTACCGTTTCAGACCACGGCCGCGTCAAAACCCGAGGCCAGCAGGTGGTTCAGCACCTGAGCCACGTGCTCGCGCCCGCGCGTTTGCAGCACCAACTCCACCTCCACGTTCTGCGCCGCCAACAGCGTGAAGGCGCGTTGGTGGTGCACTTCGTTGATGTTGGCGCCAACTTCCGCCACCAGTGCCGCGATGCGCGCCAGGTTGCCCGGCACATCGCGCGCGCTGACCTTGATGCGCACTAGGCGGCCAGCGCGCACCATGCCGCGTTCGATGATGGACGCCAGCAGCAGCGGGTCGATGTTGCCGCCGCACAGCACCAGGCCCACCTTTTTGCCCGCAAACCGTTGCGGGTGTTTGAGCAAGGCGGCCAGGCCGGCGGCGCCCGCGCCTTCGACCAGCGTTTTTTCAATTTCCAGCAGCATCACGATGGCCTGCTCGATGTCGCCTTCGTCGACCAGCAGCCAGTCGTCCACCCGGGTGCGGGCCAGCGCCATGTTGCGTTCACCCGGGCTGGCCACGGCAATGCCTTCGGCGATGGTGTTGCTGCCCTGGGGCAGGTGCTGGCCGGTCATGGCGTTGACCATGGCGGGAAAACGCTGCGTCTGCACGCCCACCACCTCGATGCCGGGTTTCAGCGCCTTGGCGGCCGTGGCGATGCCGCCGATCAAGCCGCCACCGCCGACGGCGATGGCCAGCACGTCCAGGTCGGGCTGGGCGCGCATCATTTCCAGGCCCACCGTGCCCTGGCCAGCAATGATGGCGTCGTCGTCGTAGGGGTGGACAAACACCAGGCCTTCGCGATCGGCCAGCGCGAAGGCGTGGGCGCGGGCCTCGTCCAGGGTGTCGCCGTGCAACACCACCTCGGCGCCAAACCCGCGCGTGCGCTCCACCTTCACGCCCGGGGTGAAGCGCGGCATCACGATCACCGCGCGCAGGCCCAGGCGTTGCGCGTGGTAGGCCACTCCCTGGGCGTGGTTGCCGGCCGACATGGCCACCACGCCGCGTGCGCGCTCCTCGGCGCTGAGCTGGCTCAGTTTGTTGCAGGCGCCGCGCTCTTTGAACGAGGCGGTGTATTGCAGGTTCTCGAACTTGAGGAACACCCGGCAGCCGGTGAGCTGCGAAAGCGTGCGCGATTCCACGCACGGGGTGTCCAGCACCTGGCCGCTGAGGCGGGCGGCGGCCGCGTCGATGTCTCTTTTTTCCAGCATCGGGCGATTGTGCGGCCGGACGATTGTCACAAGTGAGCGGGTAAGGCCCCATAGCTCGATGGATCACGCTGGATCACGCTCTTCCATGATTCATCAAGCTGG
>DASUIK010000020.1:0-16803 GCA_036279795.1 Burkholderiaceae bacterium
TGGTCAGGTCATGGCCGCTCCCATCGTCAACGGCGAAATCTACCCCGCAGAGGCAGTGGCCCAAACCTCGACCGTCACCCGTGCTCAAGTGCAGGCCGAAGCCGCCCGCGCTGGTGTGTTGGCCCAAAACGGTGAGATCCCTGCTCAGGCGGCTGTGCAGACCGCTGGCAAGAGCCGTGACGAAGTGAAGGCCGAGCTGGCCACCGCACAGCGCACCGGCACCGTGCTGAACTACTACGGCGCCTGATCGACGCCCCGCTGCCCGACGCTCACGCGACGGCAGCTTGAAGATCCTCCCGCAACAAGGGCTGCCCACAAGGCAGCCCTTTTGTCGTCTGCGGCACACGATGGCGGTGGTTTCTGCATTGAAATGGCCGCTGGTTCCGTTTTGCAGCAGGAGACAGCACCATGGCCCTTCCCGAATCCGTGCCGCTCGATGTGGCCCCCCTGCGCTGCTGGCGCGAGGGCGGCATTGCCCACCTGCGGTTCAACCGCCCGCAGGCCATGAACGCCATCGATTTGCCCATGGCACAGGCCTTTCACCAAGCCTTCCGCCAGATCAGCGCCGACCCGAAGGTGCGCGTGGTGGTGCTCAGCGGCGAGGGCCGGGCTTTCATGGCCGGTGGCGACTTGCAGAGCATGGCGGCCGACCCGACGGCGGTGGCGGCCGAGCTGATCGGTGAGATGCACGCCGGCATCGAACTGCTGGCGGCGCTGTCGGCGCCGGTGATCGCCTCGGTGCACGGTGCCGTGGCCGGTGGGGGCCTGGGCCTGGCCTTGGTGTGCGACCTGATTGTTGCGGCCGAGGGCACCCGCTTCAACCTGGCCTACACCCGCATCGGCACCAGTTCGGACTGCGGCACGTCCTGGGGGTTGCCGCGTTGGGTGGGGCTGCGCAAAGCGTTGGAAATCGCCTTGTTGTGCGAACCCTTCGATGCGGCCGAAGCCTTGCGTTTGGGCATGGTCAACCGTGTGGTGCCGGCCGACGCCCTGGCCGAGCAGACATTGGCGTGGGCGCGGCAGATCGAGGCTTCGGCGCCGCTGGCCGTGGGCCGGCTCAAGCGGTTGATGCGCCAGTCCGACCAGCAGGACTTGCCCACGCAATTGGCGGCCGAGGCACGCGAGTTTGTGGCCTGCGCCGGCAGTGCCGACTTTGCCGAAGGCGTGGCGGCTTTTCTGGCCAAGCGGCCGGCGCGCTTCAGCGGACGCTGAACGCGCTCAGGCCACGCTGCCGGGGCGTCGCCGTTCGATGTGGTGCGTGGCGTAGTAGTGGGCCTTGGCCGCGTACATGGCCCGGTCCGCCTCCTGGCAAGCCTGCTCCAGCTCGTGTGCATGGAGGCAGGTGGCGATGCCCACGGCCAGGCTCAGCGGCTGGCCAGGGTAGAACTGGTTGTTCAGCTCCAGCATGGAATCGATGTGTTCCTTCAGACGCTCGGCGCCTGCGCGGTCGGTGCCCGGCATGAGCACCATGAACTCGTCGCCGCCGATGCGCGCCGCGCAGGCCGGCTCGGCCACCGCCTTGGACAACACCTCGCCGGCGCGGCGCAGCAAGGCGTCGCCGGCCGCGTGCCCATTGCTGTCGTTCGCGTTTTTCAGGCCGTTGAGGTCGATGGCCAGCACACTCACCGGCCACGGGCCCTTGCGAGAGAGGCGGTTCAGCTCCTCGATGTAGAACGTCCGGTTGCGCAGCTTGGTCAGGGTGTCGTGTTTGCCCAGGTACTCCAGGTAGGCCTCGGCCTTTTTGCGCGCGGTGATGTCCACCAGCGAGACCAGCACCAGGTCCCAGTTCGCCTCGTGGCCATCCAGCACACCAAACTGCATGTGCACGTGCATCAGGTTGCCGGCCAGCGAGTAGTTGATGACCTCGCGCTGCTGGAAGGTCTGGCCCTTCCAGAGGTCCATCAGTTGCTCGGCGAAGGAGTCGTGCATCTCGCCCCGGAACACGCGGTCGAGCTGGCGCAGCAGGGTGTCGCGGTCGGCGGCGCCAAACATGCGCAGGGTCTGCTGGTTGACGTCGATCACGCGGATTTCGCGCATGCAGCGGGTGACGAACTCCGGGTGCACGTTGATGAAGGTGCGCAGGTCTTCGATGCCGCGCTCGCGCACCTCGTCCATCAGCACGCGCACGCCGCTGAAGTCCTCCACCCACAGCGACACGGGCGAGAACTTGAACAGGTTGTGGGCGTAGGCCTCGCTGATCTGCAGCTGCTGCGTGGCCTGCACGCGCGCGGTCACGTCCTGCAGCGACACCAGCACCCGGTCCCACAGGGCTTCGTGTCCTTCCAGCACCCGCGCCTGCACCTCCACGTCGATGCGCCGCCCGCTCAGCGAGTAGTTGACCGAGGCGCCGGTGAACTGGCTGCCGCTGTCCCACAACTGCACCATTTCGCGCCCGAACTGGTCCAAAGTCCCGTCACCGAACACCTTGCTGAGCTGGCCCACCAGCTCCTCTTGCGAGCTCGCTTCAAACATCTGCAGCGTGCGCTGGTTGACGCGCAGCACCATCGGGGCCGCCGCCACCTCGGCGAGGCGTTCGGGCTGGGCCTCAAACATGGCGCCCAGGTCACTCACGCCCTCGGCACGCCAGGCATCAAACAGCCGCTTGATGCCGCTGTAGTCCTCCAGCCAGAGCGAGGCCGGGGCAAGGTCAAACATCTGTTCAAAGTCGGAGCGGGCGGGCATGGCAGGGGCGGGGAGCTTTGAGGGGAGAGGGTCACACTTTAACAACCAGCGCGACAAAAAAACCCGCCGGCCGGGGCGGGCGGGCGGGTGCCGGGTCGCGGGTAGCGCCGCTTATTGCGGCTCGATCTTGGCCTCGCGGATGGCCTTTTCCCACTTGGCGGTTTCTTTTTTGTTGCGCTCGGCCAGTTGCTGCGGCGTGCCGGGGTCGATGGCGAAACCGTTGGGGGCGAATTTTTCCTGGATGTCCTTGCTGTTGGCGGCGGCGTTGACGGCCGCATTCAGCTTGTTGATGGCTTCGGCCGGGGTGCCTGCGGGGGCGAAGACCGCGAAGTAGGCGGTCAGCTCGTAGTCCTTCAGGCCCAGGGCCTCGTTGACGGTGGGCAGGTCGGGCACGGCGGCGGCGCGCTTGGCCGAGGTCACGGCCAGGCCACGGATCTTGCCGGCCTTGTGCTGGGGCACGGTGACGGCGAAGTCGGCGGTGAACACCATCACCTGGCCGCCGATGAGGTCGGTCATGGCGGCCGGGCCGCTTTTGTAGGGGATGTTGTTGAACTGCACGCCGGCCATGCTGGCCAACATGGCAGACGATACCTGTTGCGAGGTGCTGGCGTAGGCCACGCTGACCTGGCCCGGTTTGGCCTTGGCCATGTCGACCAGTTCTTTGAGGGTTTTGGCCGGCACGTCGTTGTTGACCGCCACCATCAGCGGCACCGAGCCCACATAGGCCACGGGCGCGAAGGCCGTGTCCTGGTCGTAGGGCAGTTGCTTCATCAGGTACTTGAGCGCCGCGTTGGTGCTGTTGGTGCCCAGCAGGATGGTGTAGCCATCGGGAGCCGCCTTGGCCACGTCGGCTGCACCCAACATGCCGTTGACGCCGGGCTTGTTTTCCACCACCACCGGCTGGCCCAGGGTTTCAGACACCTTGGCCATGAAGGCGCGGCCCACCTGGTCGGTGGCGCTGCCGGCGGCAAAGGGCACGATGACCTTGATGGGTTTGGTGGGGTAGCTCTGGGCCTGGGCCAGCGTGCACGCGAAGGTGGCACTGGCCACGATGGCGAGGCGGCGGGTCAATGGGCGCATGGGGTTGTCTCCTTGTCGTTCAAAAATTTCACATTCAAGTGTAGGGTCTGCCGAACGGACCAGGGCTCATGGTTATCGCGGGGTCATGTCGCTGACGGCGATGGGCAGGGCCAGCAGCAGGAAGCCGAAGGACTTGCCGTGTGCGTCCAGGTTGAGGGAGGCGTTGACGCCGCCCTCCAGCGCGTCGTGGAAGACGAAATTGAGGCCGCCCAGGGCCGGCAGTTCAAAGCGTTCGATGGGCCCGGTCCACAGCGCGGGATGGGTGGCTTTGAGGCGTTCCACCGTGAGAGCGGCTTTGACGGCCTCATAGTGGCGTCGGTCGTAGACCCAGATGCAGACGTTGGAGATGTTGCCCTTGTCGCCGGAGCGGGCGGCTGCGATCTCGCGCAGCGGCACAGTGCGGGTGGTCATGATGTCAGCACCTCGATGTTCAGTGCGATGGCATCGCGGTCTACGTAAATGGGCTGGGTGGTCACTGAGGGGGTGATGTGGCCCCTGTAGCCACCGCCGCCGGCCGGGCCGCCCAGCCACAGGCTTTCCACTTCTTCGAGCAGGTTTTCGGCCATGGCGCGCGAGGGTGTGCGCAGCGCGGCGCGCAGGCGCACGTCGGTGCACTGGGCGGCATGGGCCGGCAGCCCGTCCATGGCCGTGGCGTGCAGGGCGCTCAGGCCAATGAGGTCCAGGCGCAACGCGTCGGTGTTGCCGTGAATGGCCGCCATGCGCTCGCGCACGATTTCGCCCGCCAGTTGCGCGCGCGCAGCCGCACCTGGGCCGGCGTAGCTGATCTCGCCTTCGGCCAGGAAGCCGCCGTCAAACCCCACGATGGCCTTGAGCTGGCGGGGGCGCTCGCGCCCGCCCACGCTGCGCACGGCCACGCGGTCCGCGCCGGCCTGGGCGATGAGTGCGCTGGAGAAATCGGCGGTCACGTCGGGCGTGAGGTAGGCCGTCGGGTCGTGCACCTCGTACATCAGCTGCTCCTTCACCGTCAGCTCGCTCACCAGGCCGCCGGTGCCGTCGAGTTTGGTGATGACGGCGCTGCCATCCGGGGCCACCTCGGCGAGCGGAAAACCCAGGTGCGCGATGTTGGGCACCACCTTGTGGGGCGGGTCGGCAAAGTAGCCGCCGGTGACCTGCATGCTGCACTCCAGCAGGTGACCCACGGCGGTGCCCGCGCCCAGGCGCGCCCAGTCGTCGCGCGCCCAGCCGAAGCGGTGCACCAGGGGCGCGAGGAACAGCGAAGGGTCGGCCACGCGGCCGGTGATCACCAGGTGGGGCTGCTCGTCCAGCGCGGGCAGCAGGGCGTTGATGCCCAGATAGGTGTTGGCGCCAATCACCCGTTGGCTGTGCTCGCGCACCGTTTTGCCCACTTCGGGTAACCAGGTGTCTGGCCCCACGTCCGCGGTCACGTCGTCGCCCGTCACCACCGCGATGCGCAGCTTCAGCCCGAGGCGCTGGGCCAGGGCCTGGGCGGCGCGCCCGGCCGCGCGGGGGTTGGCCACGCCCATGTTGGTGATGATGGTCGTGCCATGTTTGACGCATGCCGCCAGCACCGCGCCGAGCCGTTTGTCCAGCAGGGGGTGGAAGCCTTTGTCGGGGTCGGCAGCGCGTTGCAGGTGGCCGTAGGCCAGGGTGCGCTCGGCCAGGCATTCAAAGGCGATGAAGTCGAGCTGGCCCCGCTCAGCCAGGTCGCGGGCGGGGGCGATGCGGTCACCGGCAAAGCCGGCGCCCGCGCCGATGCGCAGGGTCATGGGGCCTCCTGTATGTGGGTGCCGCCCGATTGTGCCCCGGCCGGCGGGCGGCCCTAGAATGTCAAAAACCATTGGGGACATCCCGCCGTCAGGTGTTCAACATATTCCGTTCAGCCACCGGTCCGAGGTGGTGTCATGCCCTGCTGCGCTGGTTGTGCCTTTGTGTGCTGCTGGTGTGGGGCGCCAGTGCGGGCTGGGCGCAAACCCCGGGCTCTCTGGTGCTGGGGCCCACCCAGCAGGCCGTGCAGGCGTGGCCGGCCTTGCGGCTGTACACCGCCGAGGCACCGCTGCGCGACTGGACCGACGCCAGCCAGCAGCGCGACCATTTCCAGCCCATGCCGGGCAGCAACGCCACGCTCGGCCTGCAGCCCAAGCCGGTGTGGCTGCACCTGCCGCTGCGCGTGTTGCCCGGCGGTGAAGGCGTGTGGGTGCTGGACATCGACTACCCGCCACTCAACCTGGTGTCGCTGTACCTGGCACGCGGCGACATGCTGGTGGCCCAAGACCGCATCGGCAACCTGGTGCCGCGCAGCGAAAGGGCGCGCACCGGCCGCACGCCTGCCAGCCAGCTCATGCTGGCGGAGGGGGACTACGACCTGTGGTTGCAGGTGCAGACCAGCGGTGCCATGGTCTTGCCCATGACCTTGAGCCGCCCCGCGGCGTTCTATGAACGCGCGCTGGATGAGCAGATGTTGCAGGGCCTGCTCAGCGGCCTGGCCCTGTGCCTGTTGTTCTACAGCCTGGCGCAGTGGCTCACGATGCGCGACTCGCTGTTCCTCAAATACAGCCTGTTGTTGTTCGGCAGCCTGTGTTTTTCCCTGCAGCTGTTTGGTGTGGGGCGGCAGTACGTGTGGGGGGCCTGGCCGGCGATCGATCCGCTGGCCTCTGGTGTGTCCGCGCTGGCGGCTGCGGCAGGTTCTTTCCTGTTCATCGAACACACGCTGCGCGGGCCTGACCAGGCCCGCTGGTGGCGGCTCGCCATGCGCGGTGGTGCGGCCTTGTGTGGTCTGGTGGCCTTGGCCTATGTGCTGGGCTGGCTGCCGCTGCGCGTGGTCACCGCCCTCATGAGCGTGCTGGGGGTGGTGCCGGCGCTGATGGGCCTGCGCGGCGCGTTTCGCCGCGCTCGCGGTGGCGACCAGGTGGGCCTGACCCTGCTCCTGGCCTGGGCCGTGTACGGCCTGGCCACGGCGGTGGTGATCGGTGTCATCCGCGGCTGGATGCCCGTGAACTTCTGGACCCAGCACGCCTTCCAGTTCGGTGCCACGCTGGACATGCTGCTGTTCATGCGTGTGCTGGGCCTGCGCACCCACGCCATGGCCCAAGCTGCGCGCCAGGCCCGGCGCGACCTGGGTGTGATGGCGTCGCTGGCCCACACCGACCCGCTCACCGGCCTGCCCAACCGGCGCGGGCTCAACGCCGCGCTGGCCGACACCTTGCCCCTGGCCAGCCCCGGGCACCTGGTGGCCTTGTACGTGCTGGACCTGGATGGCTTCAAACCCGTGAACGACCGCTATGGCCACGATGTGGGCGATGAGCTGCTGGTGGCTGTGGCCCAACGCCTGCGCGCCCACATCCGCAGCAGCGACTTGGTGGCCCGTGTCGGCGGCGACGAGTTTGTCCTCATGGCCACCGCCTTGGCCGATGAGCGCGCAGCCCACGAGCTGGGCCTCAAGCTGTGCGATGCCTTTGTGCCGCCGTTTGTGGTGGCGGGCGAGCCTGTTCAGGTGGGGCTCACGGCCGGCTACGCGCTGGCGCCCGCCGACGGGCGCGAAGCGGTGGCACTGCTCAAACGCGCGGATGCGGCCATGTACGCCGGCAAACAGGCGGGCAAGCAGCGTCTGGTGCGCGCCACGAATACGGCATTTTGAAGTAGAAAAAACGCTTCAATATGAAATTAAATTGATCTTTTATTGACGATAAATTGATAATTTATTACATTTTTGCTTTTTGATTCAATCGCGCTGTTGGTGTTTGCCCATGCCTGTTTTCCCGCTTCCCGCTGATCCACCCCTGGCAGGCACAGGCTCGCGCATGTCGCCTGAGCGCGAACTGAGGTTGGCCCGTGCGCTGATCCATGGCGCCAACGACGCCCTTGTGGCCCAGACACTGGACGGCATCATCGAGTCGTGGAACCCGGGCGCTGAACGCCTCTATGGTTACAGCGCGCAGGAGGCCATCGGCGCCCACATCGAGTGCCTGTTGCTGCCTGAAGACCACGTCGCGGAAAGCCGGCTGCTGAGCCGGGTCCGTGCGGGCAATGTGGTCCCCAACTACGACGCTACCCGGCGGCGCAAGGACGGCAGCCTGGTCGAGGTGTCCATCCATGTGAGCCCCATCTTCGATCACACCGGCGAAGTGGTCGGGGTGGCGAAGATCGCGCGCGATGTGGGCTACCGCCGCGCCAAGGCCGAGCTGGAGCAGGCGCGCGAGCGCGCCGAGCAGATGGCTGCCACACGCTCCGCCTTCCTGGCCACCATGAGCCACGAGCTGCGCACACCCATGAACGCCGTGCTGGGTTTCACCAGCCTGCTCATGGACACGCCGCTGACCGAGGTGCAACGTAGCCACCTGGGCACGGTGCAGAACGCCGCTCGGGGTCTGCTGCGCCTGCTCAACGACATCCTGGACATCGCGCGCCTGGAAAAAGGCAAGCTGCAGCTGGAGGAGCAGGACTACGACCTGCACGAGCTGCTCAACGGCTTGCGCAGCCACTTCAGCTCGCCCGCCCAGGCCAAGGGTTTGACTTTGTCCGTGCAAGTGCGACCGGCCGTGCCACAACGGGTGCGGGGCGATCCGGCGCGGGTCGAGCAGATCTTGAGCAACCTGCTGGACAACGCAGTCAAGTTCACTTCAGCCGGCCAGGTGCAACTGCGCGCACAGGTGCTGGATGGGCAGTTGTGTTTCGAGGTCAGCGATACCGGCCAGGGCATGTCGGCCGAGCAGTTGGCTCGACTGTTCGAACCCTTCACCCAGGGTGACGCCTCGCTGGACCGCCGATTTGGAGGCACCGGCCTGGGCACCGCGCTGTGCAAGCAACTGGCCACCCTCATGGGGGGCGAGGTGGGCGTGCGCAGCACCCTTGCACAGGGCAGCGTGTTCACCGTGCGCCTGCCCCTGCACCCGCCGACGGCCGCACCGGCGGCGGACAACACCCCCTCGGTTTTTCTGGCCGAAGACCTGCCGCTGGTCAACGAGGCCGAGGCGCTCGAAATCTGGGGCGACATGCGCGATGTCTGGATCGACGGCCTGACCTTGTTCGTCGAGCACCTGCCAGGCCACCGCGCCAACATCCTGGCCACCTTGGGCGAGGGCGATGTGAGCGGTGCCGTGGCCCCGGTGCACGCCTTGCGCGGCAGCGCCTCCACACTGGGCTTGCAGGCCCTGAGCCAATTGCTGGCCATCGTCGAACACGCCTTGCGCCATGGTGACCTGGCCCACGCCCAGGCCTTTGCCGCCGAACTCGGGCCCATGCTGGACCGCACCGAACAGGCGGTGTTGCCCTTGTTGGCGCCCGCTCAGGCCCAGGCGCTGGATGTGCCTGGTGCGGCGCCCCGTGTGGCCGACGCACTGGCAGCCATCGACCAGGTGGTGAGCACGCTGCAGCGTGGCGAAGCGCCGCTGCGCCAAGTGGAGGTGCTCAAGGAGGCCTTGGGTGCCGGTGCGGGCCAGGCCAGCTGGCAGGCCGCCACCAAGGCGTTGGACAACTTCGAATTCGATCGCGCCGAGTTGGCCCTGGCCGACTTGCGTGCCTGGCTGATCCAGCAGCCGCAGGCCTGACGCTCACACGGAGAAGCACATGGTTGCGCCAGCAGAACAAGACACCCGCAAGCTGTTGTTGCTCGTCGACGATGAGGCGGTCAACCTGCGCCTGTTGCAGCAAATCTTGCAGGAAGACTACCGCCTGCTGATCGCCAAGGACGGCGCGCGGGCGCTCGAGTTGGCCGCCAGCGCTTCGCCCGACCTCATCCTGCTCGATGTGATGATGCCTGGCATGACCGGCCACGAGGTGTGCGAACGCCTCAAGGCCAGCGACGCCACGCGCCACATCCCGGTGATCTTCGTGACCGCGCTCAGCGACGAGACCGATGAAACCCGGGGCTTTGCGTTGGGGGCGGTGGACTACATCACCAAACCCTTCAGCAACCCGGTGGTGCGTGCGCGCATCCAGACCCAGCTCTCGCTGGTGCGCGCCGAGGTGCTGCTGGCCACCCGCCAGCAGGTGGTGCAGTGCTTGGGTGCTGCGGCGGAATTCAAGGACAACGAAACCGGCCTGCACGTGGTGCGAATGAGCCACTATTCGCGCCTGATCGGCGAGGCATTGGGCATGCCCAAGGTGCAGCTGGAAGACCTGTTCAGTGCGGCCCCGATGCACGACGTCGGCAAGATCGGCATCCCCGACGCCATCCTGCGCAAGCCTGGTCGGTTGGACGAGGACGAATTGCTGGTGATGCGCCAGCATCCCGAAATTGGCGCCCGCATCATTGGCCAGCACAAGGACGGCATGCTGGCCATGGCCCACCGCATCGCGCTTTACCACCACGAAAAGTGGGACGGCAGCGGCTACCCCTTCGGCCTGGCCGGCGAGGCCATTCCGCTGGAGGCGCGCATCGTCGCTATCGCCGATGTGTTCGATGCGCTCACCAGTGTGCGCCCCTACAAACGCGCCTGGTCATTCGACGATGCCATTGCTTTCCTCCGCGAGCAGGCCGGCAAGCACTTTGACCCGGCGTTGATCAAGGTGTTCGAGGGTCTGTTGCCCCAGGTGCAAGCGGTGGCCGCCGAGTTCGGGGAGCCGGTCAACCACCCCAGCGCGTGAGCGCCAACGCCACCATGCTGCCCACGCAGGCCAGAGCCAGCACGAACCCCATCGCTTGGCGAGTGCGGGAATGGTCGGCGCGCAAGGCTTGTTTGCCCAAGCCGATGTAGGCCAACAGCAGCACCAGCTTGGCGGCCAGCCAGGGGTGCTGTGGGCCAGGGTACTGGGCGCTCCAGACCATCAGCGACACACCCGCCAACATCAACACGCTGTCGTTGAGGTGGGGCAGCCAGCGCAGCACCGGCCAGCGGCGGCGCCACTCCACACCCGCCAAGCCTAGGCCACCGCGCAGCACAAACAGGGCGATCGATAACACCACGCAGGTGATGTGCAGATGACGCAGGGCGAGGTAGCTCATGGTGCGCGGCGTTCAACGGTGGATGCGCAGGTCTGGCAGGCGCCAGTCGCGCCACATGGCCAACAGGCGCAGGCCGCTGGCGGCCGAAGCACCCAGGGCCAGGGCGATGCCACTGTCCAGCGCGAGAAAGTGGCACGCCACCACCACCCAGCCGCCGGCAAACGCGCACACCGCGTAGGGCTGGTGGCCGTGGAAGGCCGAGGGGATTTCGTTGCACACCACGTCGCGCAGCACACCACCGAACACGGCCGTCATCACGCCCATGAGCACGGCAATGAGCGGGGGCATGTTCGCGGCCAGCGCGATCTGTGTGCCGCTCGCTGCGAACAGGCCCAAGCCCAAGGCATCGGGCCACTGCATGGCGCGTTCGGTGAGCGCGAGGTGGTGGCCACGCAGCCACGCGCCTGTCGCCACACACAGGCCCAGCACGGCCCACACGTACCAGCTGTGCTCCACCCAGAAGAAGGGCCGGCGGTCGAGCAGCACGTCGCGCAGCGTGCCACCGCCGAAGGCCGCCAGAAAAGCCACCACCGTCATGCCCACCACGTCCAGCTTTTTGCGGACGGCTTCCAGGATGCCGGAGAGCGCAAAGGCCGCCGTGGCCACGATCTCGATGGTGATTTGCGCGGTTGTCAGCGTCTGGGTGACCAGCGGGTTCAGCGTCATACGGCCCGATGGTAGTCGGGGATGACCATGCCCGGGTGGTGCAGCCACACGTCGAAGGGGATGGACTGGTCCATCACGAAGCGGTCGCCCCGGTACCAGAAGCGACCGGCCAGCACCACCTGGCCTTGGCGGTCGAGCACACGGCGCGTCATCTGCAGCACCGGGGTGCCAAAGGGGCAGTCGAGCGCGCGCGACAGCGGCAGGTCGGCCGGGGCCACGCTCAGCGTCTGCTGCACCTCGTGCAGCCGGCCAGGCACGTGTTGGTTGATCAGCCAGGCGATCTTGTGGCGTTTTTCAGCGCCACGTGGAAACAGCGCGCGCACGCTGCTGTCCACGTGCATTTCGATCAGGCAGAAAGGCTCGCCCTGGTGGATGTGGCGTTTCTTCACCACGTCGTAGCTGGCGCAAGGCTTGAACGGGCCCAGCAGATCGGCGGGCAGCGGTTGGCGGCGTTGTTGCTCGATCAGGTCGATGCGCAGCTCGGCAGCGGCGGGGTCGTTGATGGCGGCGCGCAGGTGCGCGTCCAGGCCCGCGCCGCGCTGGGTGGGTGCGTCGGCCACGAAGGTGCCGCGCCCACGCGCGCTGTGCACGAGGCCTTCGCGGGCGAGCACGCCATAGGCTTGGCGCGCGGTGATGCGGGCCACGCCGTGGGCATCGGCCAGCTCGGCCACGGTGGGCAGGCGGCTGCCGGCGGGCAGTTCGCCCTGGGCGATGCGGTGGCGCAACACGCTGGCCAGCTGCACGTACTGCGCCACACCCGCTTCGACAGCGGTTTTCATGAGGTCTCGATGTTCATGGCGCGCACAAAAGGCACCCAGCGCGCACGTTCGCGCTGGCCAAAACTGTCGGCATCGGTGGGCGTGCTGGGGCCCAGGGCTTCCGAGCCGCCTTGTGTCAGGCGCTGCAACAAGCCGGGCTGGGCCAGGGCTTGGTTGAGCGCGCGGTTCAGGCGATCGATCACCGACTGCGGCGTGGCGGCGGGCGCGAACAGGTTGTTCCAGGTGTAGGCTTGGTAGTCGGGCAAACCGGCCTCGGCGAAGGTGGGCACCTGCGGCCCCATGGCGCTGCGCTGCGGGGCGGACAGCGCCAGGATGTGTGCCTTGCCCTGCTGTACCAGCGGGTTGGTGGCCAGAAAGCCGTCGAACAGCAGATCCACGTGCCCGCCCGCCAGATCGGCCAGGGCCGGGCCGTTGCCTTTGTAAGGCACGTGCAGCAGCGAAATGCCTGCCGCCTTGGCAAAGGCCTCGCCCACGATGTGGCTGATGGAGCCGGGCCCGCCCGAGCCGTAGGTGATCTTGCCCGGCTGTGCCTTGGCCTGGGCGATGAGACCGGCCAGGGTGGGCGGCATCTTGCTGCCGGCCACCAGGATCATGCCGGTGCGTGCCACCAGGCCGACGCTGCGCAGGTCGCGTTCCACGTCGAAGGGCAGGGTTTTGTACAGGCCCACGTTCATCACCATTTGCGAGCTGGTGCCCAGGCCAATGGTGTAGCCGTCGGCGGGTGCCTTGGCCACCGCATCGGTGCCCACCGAGCCGCCGCCGCCCGGGCGGTTGTCCACCACCACCGGCTGGCCCAACGATTCGCTCATGTGTTTGGCCAGCTCGCGGGCGATGAGGTCGTTGCCGCTGCCGGCGCCAAAGGCCACGACCAGTTTGATGGGTTTGCTCGGGAAGTCTTGCGCCCACGAGGTGGCGGGGGCCAGGGTGGCGGCGAGCAGGGCGCTGAGGGTTTGGCGGCGGTCCATGGGGCTTGTCTCCTTAGAGCAGATGTGGCGGCACACGCACGGGCATGGAAAGAAGGATCTGGGCCATGCCTTTGCCCAGGGGGTCGTTGCGCAGCGAGGCCATGCCCCCGCCGCCCAAGGCCTGTTCGCACACGAAGTTGAAGGCGTGGATGCCGGGCACTTCGAAGCGCGTGACCGGGCCTTGCACGAGATGCGCGAGCCAAGTGGCCACGCGCTCGGGTGTGAGTTGGGCCCGCAGAAGCGGCAGCAGTTCGGGCCGGCGAGCGATGACGCCGATGTTGGAGGTGTCGCCTTTGTCGCCGCTGCGTGCCCAGGCCAGGCGCACCAGCGGCACATCCACCGCGTCGGCTCCCACGTCCAGCGTGTCCGGGCTGTGCACCGCTTCGAGCGGTGTGAATGGGGTGCCTGCCGGCACGGCCACTGTGACCGTTTCGCCATCGAGGTGCACCTGTGGCGTGACCCGTGCCTTGTCAATCAAAAACGCGTATTGCCGTATCGACGGCGACACCGAAGGCCGCCCTGCCGCGCCCGTGGTACCGGGTGACCACGAGGTGCCTGCTGGCGCGATCTCGCGTGCAAACAGCTCCAGCGCCTCCTTGTTGCGGTGGGTCACGGTCAGGCGCAAGATGGCCTCGCGGGTGTCGGCGTGGCGTGCGTGCGGGCCGTAGCAGGACTCGGCGCCCAGCACCTCCAGGTGGTGTTCCTTGAAGGCGCCCAGGCCCAACGTGGTCAGCATCTCGCCGGTGCGGATCAGGATGGCTTCGCCCGTGCGCCGCGCTTTGGCCACGGCGTCGATGCCGACGATGGTGAGCTGCGCCGAACAGCGGAAGCCCGCCATGTGGGTGGCGCTGACCTTGTAGAACGGCGTGGGCGGGCGGCCACGCGCGCCTTCCACGCGCACGCGGTGTTCGCCGGTCTGCGCCATGTGCACCTGGGTGAAGTCGCACACCACGTCAGGCAGCAGGTAGGCGGCAGGGTCGCCAATCTCGTACAACATTTGCTCGGCCACCACGGCGGGCACCACCAGGCCGCCGGTGCCCGTGGGTTTGGTCACCGTGAAGGCGCCGTTGGCCTCGCATTCCACGATGGGATAGCCGATGTGTGCCCAGTCCGGCACGCGGTCCCAGTCGGTGTGCAGGCCACCCGTGCCCTGTGCGCCGCACTCGATGATGTGGCCGGCCAGCGAGCCAGCGGCCAGCAGGTCGTGTTGCTCGGGTGTCCAGCCGAATTCGTGCATCAGCACGCCCAAGGTCACGGCCGAATCCACGCAGCGCCCGGTGATGACCACTTGCGCGCCGGCGTCGAGTGCCGCCTTGACCGGCAGCGCACCCAGGTAGGCGTTGGCGCTGACCAACTTTTCGGGCAGCGGGGCGCCGCTTTGCAACTCGCGCACCGGCGGTTGGGCCTCGCGCAGTGCCGGCAACTGGGGCAACAGGTCATCGCCGGTGACGACCGCGATTTTCAGCACCACACCTTGCTCGGCAGCCAACGCCGCCAACGCTTCAGCGCAGCCTTGTGGGTTCACGCCACCGGCGTTGCTGACCACGCGGATGCCCTTGTCCACCACCTCGCGCAGCACCTGTTTCATGGCCACGGTCACGAAGTCGGTGGCGTAACCCAGCTCGGGTTTTTTCAGGCGCGCCCCGGCCAACAGCGACATGGTGAGTTCGGCCAAGTAGTCGAACACCAGGTAGTCGATCTGGCCGCTGCGCACCAACTGCGGTGCGCCCACCGTGCTGTCGCCCCAGAAGCCGCTGGCGCCGCCTATGCGTACCACTTTGCTCATCGGCCGCTCCATTGGGGCTTGCGCTTGTCACGGAAGGCGCTCTGGCCTTCGGCGGCGTCCTCGGTCAATGCAAACAGCGCGATCTGGCTTTCGGTGAAGGCCATGGACTGCTCGAACGTCATGTGCTCGGTGTGTTTGAGGGTGTAGAGGCCGCGCCGGATGGCGGCGGGCGATTTGTCGAGCAGCTTGTCCAGCAAGGCTTGCAGTGACTCGTCCACATCGTCGGCCACGGCATTGATGAGGCCAACGTTCAACGCGCGTTCCGCGCTGAACGGCTCACCCGTGAGGCACAGCTCGTTGAGCACTCGCCGAGGCAACAGATCGCCCAACACGCTGAGCACCTGCGCCGGGAATACGCCCACCTTGACCTCCGGCAGGCCGAAGATGGCGTGGCGCGCGGCCACCACCATGTCGCACATGCCCATGAGGCCCATGCCCCCGGCCATGCAGGCGCCGTTGACACGCGCGATCAGCGGCACGTTGCTGGCGCGCGCCTGCCGCAGCACGTTCGCAAAGCCCTGGTGGGGCTCCGAATAATCGAACTTGAACGAGTTCCCGGTTTGCAGGTCGGCCCCCGCACAAAACGCCTTGCTCCCGGCGCCGGTGATGACAATGGCCCGCGCCTCGCGGGTCTGGTTGACACGGGTGATGGCCGCGCCGATACCGTTCAGCACGGTCGCGTTCATGGCGTTGCGGCGTTCTTCGCGTTGTATGGTCAGCCACAACACGTCGCCGCGTTGTTCTTCCAGCAGTTCGGGTGTATCGCTCATGGGGTCCTTCCGTTGGGTGTCATTCGCGCAGGGCGCCGCAGGCCAACAGCGCGTCGATGCGTGTGTCGTCAAAACCGGCTTCGCGCAGCACGCTGCGGCTGTGCTCGCCGGCACGTGGCGCCGGCGTGGCCGGGCCGGGCGGGGTGCCCGACCATTCGCTGGGCACGGCGGTGTTGCGCACCGTGCCCACTTGCGGGTGCTGCAGCTCATTGAAGAAGCCGATGTCTTGCAGGTGGGGGTCGTCCAGCACAGACTCGAAGGTGTGCATGGGAAACACCGGGATGTCGGTGCCGTCCAGCAGCGCCTGCAGTTCGGCCGTGCTGCGCTGCGCGATCTCGTCCGACACCCATTGGTACAGCTCGGTGATGTGGCGGGTGCGCGTCCCGATGTTGGCCAGGCGCGGGTCGGTGTCAAACGCCTCGGGCTGGCCGATGGCGGTGAGGAACTGGCGCCACTGCTGGTCGGTGTAGATCAGGCAGCACACGTGGCCATCGCGCGTGGCGTAGGGCCGGCGCTCGGGCGACAGCAGGCGCGGGTAGCCAAAGCCGCCCTGGGCCGGCACGAAGGTCTGGCCGTAGAGGTGGTCGCCCAGCACCTGGGGCAGCAGGGTTTCGAACATGGGCACGTCCACCCGTTGGCCCACGCCGGTTTTTTCACGGGCGTACAACGCGGCGCAGATGACGCCGAACGCGTGTTGGCCCACCATGCGGTCGGCGAGGGTGAAGGGCACGTAACGCGGTATGTCGCCGCTGCCCATGGCCACGGCCTGGGGCAGGGCACACGCGGCCTGGATCAGGTCGTCAAAGGCCGCGTTGCCAGCGTAACGCCCGCGCTCCGAGAAGCCGAACATGCCCACGTAGATGAGGCGTGGGTAGAGCGCTGCCAGCGTTTCAAAGTCCAGCCCCAGGCGGCGCATGGCGGGCGGGCGCACGTTGTAGGTCAATACGTCGGCGTCGGCCAGCAGGTCCAGCAACGCCTGTTTGCCCTCGGGGTGTTTCACGTCCAGCACCACACTGCGCTTGTTGCGGTTCAACCCCAGGAACAGCGGCCCCAGACCCTGCGCGCCCTGTGGACCGATACCCCGAATCACATCGCCGCCCGGCGCTTCGACCTTGATCACGTCGGCCCCCAGGTCGGCCAACATCTGCGTGGC